>JACPDI010000043.1 GCA_016184105.1 Acidobacteriota bacterium | reverse complement strand
TAGCCGACTACTCTCTGACAGGCCCGCTATTCGCATAGGCCATCCTCCTCGTGAGGAGTATGAAACGTGCGTCAAGCTTGTAGGTGTTCGGCTGACAAAACGAAAGCGAACCGACGCACCCGAAAGAGCGCAACCCTCGCGCCTCGCAAACACTTCGATTCTCATTGATACAGGCGGAGATCAGGTGCGCTTGAGCAATGCGGCCGACGGTGTTCTGTTTGATATAAATGCGTCAGGAAAACCCGCGTAGCTCGCTTGGCCTACCGACTCAGACGGCGCGTTTCTCGTCTTGGATCGAAATGGAAATGGCGAAATCGATGATGGAACCGAACTGTTTGGCAGCGCCGTGCCGCTGAATGGTGGCGGCGTCGCTGCGCATGGCTTCCAAGCTCTCGCAGAACTCGATGCCAATGGAGACCGATTGCTGGACGCCGGCGATCCGGGATTTGCCCCGCTCAGGCTTTGGTTCGACCGAAACCGCAATGGTTTCTCAGAAAGCGGAGAACTCGAACTTCAGTCGAGTAGCGGCGTCGTTGCCGTGAGCACCGCTCATTTCACCTCCGGTCATCGAGACCGATGGGGCAACCTCTTCTTCAAGTACCGTGGGCAACTGACAGCCACCAGCGAACCGCGCGTTCGCTCGGCACATAACGTGCTTCTTACGTAACACGTGTACGCGTTGAGTGCGCGTTCACTGGCACTTGCGCTACGATTAGCACGCACGACGACCCAAATCCGGCCCTTCACGAACGAGAAGGCTGATCACGTTGCGCGCGCTCTCCGTTATCGCCGCGATCTCAGGCCTCTACGACCTGGTCGTCGGGGCCTCTCTGCTTCTGCTGACCGGCCAGATGGCCGCGCTCTTCGGCGTCGTACCGCCCGTCCCGCCGATCTTCGGAGATCTCAACGGCATCTTCCTCATCGCGATCGGGATTGGCTACTGGTTTCCCTCTCGTGACCCGGTGAGGTATCGCGCCTATCTCTGGGTGATGGGGCCGCTGCTCAAGGGAGCCGGCGCGCTCGCCTTCGTCCTCGATTACGTGTTCCGCGGGTCGCCGGCCTCGTTTCTGCTCTTCGCGGCTTCCGACGGAACGCTCGCGCTCCTCACGCTCGTGGCGCTCGTCGCAGCAGGAAGTACACGGGCAGACCGGCCGCGATCACGATAAGCCCGGCGGCGGTCGGGCCCCATGCCGTGCCGTTCAGAACGGGCTGCACGAGATCCGTCCACAGCGCGTTCAGGACGATCGCGAGCGACGCGAGCGTAAAGATCGCGGGCGCGACCGGGTACCCCCAGGCGCGGAACGGCCGCGGGGCGTCCGGCTCGCGGCGGCGCAGCACGAAGAGCGCAGAGACGCCGACGCCGGCGAAGAGCACCACCGCGAAGCCCGTGTAGTTGGTCAGCGCGAACGCGCCGCCTGAGAGCACCAGCAGCCCGCTCCAGATCGCCTGTGAAACGATCGAAATCGCGGGCGTCTCGTACCTCGGGTGCACGCGCGCGGCGCGGCTGAAGAACAGCCCGTCGCGCGCCATGGCGTAGTACACGCGCGGACCGGCAAAGGTCATCGCGCTCAGCGTCGCGCCGATGCTGACGATCGACACGATCCCCATCGCGTCCCCCGCCCGCGTGCCGAGCAGCCGATCCGCGATCACGTCGAGCACGCTGCCCTTGACCGCGGCGAGCTGCCCCACCGGCAACACGTAGAGATACAGCAGGTTGAGCAGCACGTACAGCATGACGACGGCAAGCGTCCCGAGCCCGAGGGCCAGCGGCACCTTGCGCCCCGGATCTTTGATCTCCTCGGCCACGTACGCGGCGGCGTTCCATCCCGAATACGTGAACATCACGCTCACCAGCGCCAGGAGCCACCCGGTGGCGTGCGTCTCCCCCGCGCTCGGCTGCAGGTTCGCGGCGGAGCCCGCGCCGATCGAGAACCCCAGCACGATGAAGATCAACAGGGCCGACACCTTGAGCGACGCGAGGATGTTGCCGACCATTCGGCCGGGACCAACGCCGCGAAGATGGATCCAGGACATCAGTGCGATCGCGGCGAGCGCGACGAGCGCGCGCGGCGAGACGACGAGCGGCACGAGCGGGATCGGAACGGTCAGGAGCGGCGTCGCGTCGGCAGCCAGCGGTACGAACCGCCCGAGATAATCCGAGAGCACCACCGCGCTCGCGGCGATCGCGCCTGAGAACCCTGCCACGAACGACGTCCATCCCGTGAGGAACGCGGCGAGCCGGCCGTACGCGGCTTGCAAGTACACGTACTCGCCGCCCGCGCGCGGCCGCAGCGCGGCAAGCTCCGCATAGGCCATCGCCCCCATGAACGCGAGGAGACCGCCCGCCACCCACGTCGACAGGAACCACCACGGGTGCGGCACGAATACCGCGACGAGCGGCGGGGTGAAGAGAATGCCGCTGCCGATGACATTTGAAACGACAATGGCGGACGCGTCGAAGGTGTTGAGGCGGCGAACGAGCCCGCCGGCCGCAATCGAGGAACCTGCCCCGAGCGACGCGCGCGGATCACGCGGAGTCGAGGGGGTCACCGCGTCAGCAGCTGCCGCGCGACGCGGTATTCACCGAGGCGCACCCACTGTGCGGAGCCGTGCTTCGCAAAAATCCTGGCGTCCACGTCCTTGAAGAGGCGGTGCTGCATCATCTCGGCGCGCGGCTGCGCGCCGGTGAATCCCACCTTGCCTCTGACGGTGATCGGGTTGGTGGAGGCGCCAGCCTCGAGGCCGGCGGCGCTGATGCCCTGCGTGAGGGTCGCGTCCCACTCCTCGTTTTCCGGGAGGAGCATGAAGACCGTGTTCAGCTGCACCGATCGCAGGCGCTCGCCGCTCGCGTTCTTCAGCCGGAAGGTGACGCTCGGAACCAGCTTGTTCTGGCCGTCGACGATGCCGCTGTCGAACCAGCCGGTGGAGACGTCGGTGATCTGAACGGCGGTCGCGAGATCCACGCGTCGGCCACAGCCGGCCGTCGTAGTGACGAGAGCAAGCACGACGGCCGCTGCGCTCGCCGCGTATGCGACCCTGAATCTCGCAAGGGGCCGCCCGCGAGGAGCAAGAAATCCTGCCAACATGCCCGGATTCTAGCTCAGAACTCGCGCACTTCCACGCGCGTGCGCGCCTCGTCGCGCGTCAGCCGGTCGGCCCGGAAGGCCACGAGGTCGCTCCCCTTGATCCGGAGCACGATCGTGGCGGCCTCATACGGCTCGCTGGGGCTGAGCGGCCCCTCGGCGTCCTTCGCCGCAATCGTCAGCCACTCGTCGGGTCCGATGCCCATGGGACCGCCGTGGTCGAGCATCGCGTCGATGAGCGCGTTCTTCACCGCTTCGGTGTACAGCTGGTTCGGATCTGTGAGCAACGCGGGGCGCCTCGGCGCGGCCGCCTGCGGCCCGGCGGCGGCCGCGACATCGTCCACGGTCGCGGCGCTGACACGCCGCGCGGCGCCGGCTTCGCCCGGCGGTGGGGGCACGGCGGCCGGCGCGCCCGCGGCGGCCACCTGGCGCTCGATGGCGGCGATCGTCTTTTCAAGGCTCGCGCGCTGCGGCGAGTCGGGCAGCGCGCCAAGCTGCCGCTTCATCTGCGCGAGCGACTGCACGACGAAGGGATCCGGGGCAAGCATCGTGCGGATCGTCCACGCAACGCTCTCGCGCAGTGCCGGAATCTCCACATCGAAGAACACCCCGTACCCGTCGAGCAGGAAGCCGCGCGCGCGCGCCGCGCCGGCGAGCAGCACGAGATTCGGGTTGATCGGCCGAAGCTCGTTGCTGAGAAGGTCGGCCCCGTGCCGCACGGCGCTCACCAGGACGCCTTCCATCACGCGCAGGTGGAAGCGCCGCTGCTGCAGCGCCGGGTCGGGCGGCGCCGCCGCACGCTGCGCAAAGGCGGGCGCGGCCAGCGCCGCGGCCGCGACAGCCGCGGTGACCGGATACCGAAGGATTCGCTTCGTGAACATGTGCACCATCGTGAAACCCGTTCTACTGGCGCTGTGACGCGCGCACGAGATAGTTCAGCAACTGCCGATCCGCCGCGGTGTTTCCCTCGATCTGCCCGATCCCCTGCTGGATTCGCACGAGGTCCGTCTGGCGCTGCGTGTCGAAGTCGCGAACGACCTGCGCCATCCGGAGCGCCAGCTCGCGCCGCTGCCTGAGCTCGCTTTGCTCGATCAGGTCCTGGACCTGCTGAAGCAGCCTGGCGGCGTCGGGGCCGGGCGACGCGGCGCGCGCGCTCGAAGGAGCCGCCGCG
Organism: Acidobacteriota bacterium; assembly: GCA_016184105.1. Lineage (NCBI taxonomy): Bacteria > Pseudomonadati > Acidobacteriota > Acidobacteriota bacterium. The sequence goes on along the minus strand of JACPDI010000043.1, from coordinate 25,890 downwards.
GACCTGAACTCGGTCCGCAACCGGCGCTCGAGCTCACCCAGGTCCGCGCGCCATGGCGCCGCGCCCGCCGAGACCGGCGTCGCCTCGCGGGCCGGCGCTCCTGCAGGTACAGACGTGGCCCGCGGGGCGGCGGTCTGCCCCTCCGGCGTCCGCGACCAGCCGGTGCGCAGCGTCACGCCATCCGAGCCGTACGTGATTTCCAGGTTCGCGATCGCGGCAGCCACGGCAAGCAGGATCACGGCAGCGGCCGCCAGCGCGCCGGACGACCACCACGGCCTCGCGCCCGGGCGCCCGGTGTCCGCTCCGGCGAGGGCGAACCCGAGCGGACGCTCGGGCACGCTCCACGCCGCCAGTTCCGCCCGCGTGCCGCGCAGGCCGTCGAGCGTCTCGCGGCACTCGGCGCACGACACGAGATGCGTGTCCAGGCGCGTGCGCGTGTCGGCATCGATCTCGCCGTACAGGTACTCGACGAGCGCTTCAGGCTCGCCGCACGTTGTCTTCTCCATGGTCACGTCTCGACACCTCGCGCCGGCCTGTCGGCCGGCGGCTACACGTATTCACCGCGCCGCCGCGCGACGCGCGAACGGCGTGACGCGCGAGCCGTCGGGCCCGAGCTCACGCCGCAACACGGAAAGCCCCTGGTACAACCGCGTCTTCACCGTGCTCAATGGGCAGCCGAGCAGGTCCGCGATTTCCTGGAACGTCAGGCCGTGATACTCCTTCAGGATGATCGCGGTGCGCTGCTCCTCGGGCAGCGACGCCATCGCGCGCGCGACCGAGCGGGACACCTCGCGGCGCGAGACCGTCTCGTCGAGGGACTCGGCCGGCGAGGGCAGCTCGCTGGCGAGATCCATCGGATCCAGCCCCTCGGGGGCCCGCACGAGCGGGGCGCGCCGCTCCCGCCGGATCCAGTCGCGGCACAGGTTCAACGCGATCCGATACAGCCATGACGAGAATTTCGCCTGGCCCTTGAACCCTTTGATGGCGCGGAACGCCCGCAGAAACGTCTCCTGGCAGACGTCACGCGCATCGTCCTCCCGGCCGATGACGCGGTAGGCCAGGGCGTAGATCGGCCGTTCCCAGCGGAGCACGAGCTGGTTGAAGCTCTCGAGGTCCCCCTCGATCGACCGCGCGACCAGTTCTTCGTCTGTCCAGGACAAGCGAGCTGCTACCTCTTTAGACGGCGGCCGGCGGCCCGCGGCCGTGGGCCGGAATTCCCGTAATTATGGGATAAGATCCCGCCGTTCCGCCCATGCCCGATACTCCGACCGGCGGCGACCTTTCCGGCCGCCTTCACGAGCTGGAGCGCGTGAGGCGGCACGACCTTGCGCTGCGGGACGTCATCGGTGCGTTCGCAGGCGACCTGTCTTCCACGCTGAACCTGCCGGCGAGCCTCTCACGACTGTGCGGCGGGGCGGCGCCCCTGTTCGATGCCCATCGCGTGGCCGCCTGGATGCACGACCGCCGCGCGCGCGACCTCGTGTTCGAGGCTTCGTCCGACCCCGCTCCCCCGGAAGTGACGCGGATTTCGCTCGCCACCCCCTCTCGCTCGCCGATCGCCGTGGCGCTCCGCCAGGAGCGGCCTGCCTTTCTGACACTCGGGGGGGTCCGCGCGCTCGCCGTTCCGCTCCGCGGGCGCCGGCGCGCGCTGGGGCTGCTGCTGTTCGAACGGTTGGGCCCCGGTCCCTTGACTGCTCCAGACCTGCTCGAGCAGGCCGCAGAGCTGGGACGCCAGGTCTCGGCCACGATCGAGAACACCGTGCTCTTCGAGGACGTGCTGCGCTCGCGGCGCGAACTCGAGAACACGTTCAACTCGCTGACCGATCTGGTCGTCGTCTGCGATCGCGATCTGCGGGTCGCCAACGCGAACCGTGCCTTCCGCGAGCGGATTGCGGCGGCGGGCGGAGAGACGCACAACCGACCCATCGTGGAGGTGGTCGGGCCGGAACTCGGCGCGTGGCTGCGCGGGCTGAAGTTCACCACCGCGCCGCCGGGACGCGAGTTCACGATCGACATCACCGATCCGGTGCTCGGCGGAAGGTTCGCGGTGCGCGCGACGCCGCTTCACGGGCCGGATCGCGGCGTGCTGGGGCTCGTCGTGGTCGCGCGGGACCGGACGCAGGAATTGCGCCTCGAGGCCGAGCGCGCCGCCCTCGGCGAGCGGCTCGCGCAGGCGGAAAAACTCGCCGCGCTCGGCCAATTCGTGGCGGGCGTCGCGCACGAGCTCAACAATCCGCTGCAGGGCGTGCTTGGCCACGTGGAGCTGATACGCGCCAGGGGACCGGTGCCGCGATCAATCCTGCCGGAGCTTCGCGTCGTGCGGCGCGAAGCAGAACGTGCCGCCAAGATCGTGAACAACCTGCTCGTGTTCGCCGGCTCGCGCCGCGGCACGCGCCGGCGCGTCAACCTGAATGGGATCGCGACCCGCACGGTGTCGCTGCGGAGCCGCGCGGCGCGCGCGGGGGGGATCGAGATCATCCGGCGCCTGGCTCGCAACCTGCCCCCGGTCCGCGGCAACGCCCACTTGCTCCAGCAGGCGTTGCTGAACGTCGTGCTCAACGCGGAGCACGCGGTCGCCGGCGCCTCCAAGCGCGGCCGGATCCGCATCACCACGCGCGCCGAAAAGCGGGGAACGGTGGCCGCGCTCGAAATCGAGGACAACGGCCCCGGCATCCCGCCGGACGTGCTCCCCCGAATCTTCGATCCGTTCTTCACCACGAAGGAAGTCGGTCAGGGCACCGGACTCGGCCTGGCGATCGTCTACGGGATCGTGCACGACCACGGCGGGGAAATCACGGCCGGGAATCGGCCGGGTGGTGGCGCGGTGTTTCGCATCGTACTGCCCGGCGCTACAATAAAGTCCCGTCCCGGCTCTTAGAGTTACGAACACGATGATTGAAGAGGCATTCCTGACGACCGAAGAGGTACTGGAGTACCTCCAGGTGAATCTCCGTACGGTCTACCGGCTCATCAAGGCAGGCAAGATCCCGGCGGTGCGCGTCGGGCGGCAGTGGCGGTTCCGGAGGAGCGACATTGACGCGTGGCTCGACAGCCAACGCGCGCGCGGGCAGCGGCATGCCCTTGCCCAGGCGAAGGCCGCGCCGGCGCCTGCGGCCGCCGCGATCACCGGACGCCCGCGCATCCTGGTGGCGGATGACGAGGCGAGCATCCGCGAGCTCCTGTCGAAAACGCTGGCCCTCGCCGACTACGACGTCGATGTCGCCCACGATGGCCGGGCGGCGCTCGAGCGCCTCCGGACGACGCACTACGATTTGCTCGTGGTCGATCTCAAGATGCCCGGAGCGGACGGGTTGACGGTGATCCGCGAAGCGCGCCGCTACCGCGCCGACCTGCCGGTCATCATCATCACCGGGTATTCCACCGAGGCGAGCGCCATCGAAGCCATCAACCTCGGGGTCTCGGGTTACCTGACGAAGCCCTTCCGCATTCCGAAGGTCCTGGCCACCGCCGCCAAGGCGCTCGGCGAACAGGGTTGACAGGCAGGCGGCCTACCTGTACAGTAAGCCGTTGGTGTCCCATTAAGTTCCTTAAATGTCTGTAGGGCACCAATGGTGAACGATGACCACAAACAGGGCTCTGCCGGCGTTTCTGACCACCGAGGAAGTGCTCGCGTGCTTGAAGGTGACCCCCAGAACCGTCTATCGCCTGATCCAGGCGGGCGAGTTGCCCGCGGTGCGCGTCGGGCGGCAGTGGCGTTTCCGGCGGTCTGACCTCGACCAGTGGCTGAGCACGCGCGAAACCGGGCGCCCGGGGACGCGATAACCCGGCGGCGCGTCCGATTGCGCTAAATCGCGGTAAAATAGCGTGATCGGCGTGCGCAAACGCACGCCCCTGTGCGGGTGTGATCCAGCTAGCCAACCTCCAGAAATCGTTCGGCGACCGCGTCCTGTTCGAGGACGTGTCCTGGCAGCTCCAGCGTCGCGACCGGGTGGGCCTGACGGGCCCCAACGGCGCCGGGAAGACGACTCTACTGCGCATGCTCGCCGGCCTGGACGAGCTTGACAAGGGGCAGATCGTCAAGCCCAACAACCTGACGATCGGCTACCTGCCCCAGGACGGCCTCGTGCATGCCGGCCATACGCTGCTCGAGGAGGCGTCGCTCGCCTTTGCGCCGCTGATCGAAATGAAGGCGCAGCTGCACGAGATCGAAGCGCGCCTCGGCGATGCGAGCCTCTCCGAAGAGGCGCACGACGCCGCCCTGGCGCGCTACGCCGAGCTGCAGGAAACCTTTCGCGCGCAGGACGGCTACACGGTCGACCTGAAGGTGGCGACGGTCCTTCGCGGCCTCGGGTTCTCAGACGAGGATCACGGCCGGCCCACCGAGACGTTTTCCGGCGGCTGGCAGATGCGCATCGCGCTCGCCAAGCTGTTGCTCGCGCGCCCGGGACTGCTGCTGCTTGACGAGCCCACGAACCATCTCGATCTCGAGGCGCGTAACTGGCTCGAGGAGTATCTCCACGAGTACCCGCACGCCGTCATCCTGGTGTCGCACGATCGCTTCTTCCTCGACGCGGTCGTCACGCGAATCGCCGAAGTCAGCCTGCGCACGCTGACCGACTACCCCGGAAACTATTCGCAGTACCTGGCCGAGCGCGACGCGCGCCTCGAGCGGCTGCGCCAGGCGAAGAAGCGGCAGGACGAAGAGGTCGCGCGCGTCAAGGCTTTCATCGATCGCTTCCGGTACCAGGCGACCAAGGCTGCACAGGTCCAGAGCCGCATCAAGCTGCTCGAAAAAGTCGTCCCGATCGAGGTGCCGGCCGAGCGCAAGAAGGCGCACTTCAGCTTTCCGGCCTGCCCGAAGAGCGGCCGCATGGTGCTGGAGCTGAAACACGTCGGGAAGGCGTACGGGTCGAAGGTGGTGTTCCGCCAGGTCGGCCTGCACATCGAGCGCGGCGACCGGATCGCGCTCGTCGGCCCGAACGGCTCGGGCAAGTCCACGTTGATGCGGATGCTCTCCGGCGTCGAGGCGCCCGACACCGGCACGCGCGAGGAAGGGCACCAGGTCGTCATGCAGTACTTCGCGCAGGACGAGGCGACGCGGCTCGAGCCGGCGCGCAACGTGTACGAGACGCTCGAAGCCGGCTCGCCCATGACCATGGTGCCGGCGATCCGCAACATCCTTGGCGGCTTCCTGTTTTCCGGCGACGACATCTACAAGAAAGTGGGCGTGCTCTCAGGCGGAGAGCGGACGCGGCTCGCCGTCGCCCGCATGCTGCTGCGGCCGGCCAACCTGCTGCTCCTCGACGAACCGACGAACCACCTGGACCTGGATTCCAAGGATGTCCTCCTCGACGCGCTGATCGAGTACGGCGGGACGCTCATCTTCGTGTCTCACGACCGCTACTTCGTGGATCGCCTCGCCACGAAAGTGGTCGAGATCGGGGGGGGCGACGCCGTGCTCTATCCCGGCAACTACGAGGAGTTCCTGTGGAGCAAGAGGCAGCAGGAGGAGAAAGGCACGCGACAGGTACCGGAGGCCAGAGGCCGGAGGCCCGGCTCCAAAGGCCAGAAGCCGGAGGCCAGAGGCCAGATGGCAGAGGCCAGAGGCCAGGCACGTCAGGAAAAGAAAATCCTCGATGCGCGCGCGCGGCGGCTCCAGCGAGAGAACGACGCGCTGAAGAAAACGATTGCTGACCTCGAGGCGAGAATCGCCGAGCGCGAGCGCACCATCAAGGAACTCGAGGCCGCGATGGCCGCCCCGGGCTTCTACGAAGACCGGGAAGCCGCGCGCCCGGTGATCGACCGCCACCAGGCGCTCATGTGGGAAGTCGGGGACCTGATGCACCAGTGGGAGGAAATCAGCCAGAGCGCCGCGCGACTGACGGAATCGTAATGTAATTTACCCATCATATTCGGGCTCTGCCCTCCAACTCACATCTGTACAGCTACTTACAATTTCGGCTTCGGGGGCACGTCGTTTGCCCATCAGTGCCCGACGGCGGCCGAGATCCACCCGTAACTACAGATGTCGCCGGGCGAGTTTAGGCCGTAAGAGGCTGATGGAAAACACCTTGGCTCTGGCGGCTGGAGCGATTACAATATTGCAACAGGAGCTTCCCTCCAGCATGCCTGAGAACGCTCGTCGGAACGGGTCGAAGACTGCCTCGGGGGCGGTTGCCTCGAAGGGTGCTGCCGCGCCAAAGACGCGGCGGGCGATCGCCAGGCCGCGTCCCAAGACGGATCCCTCCTCGGTTCCCGCGGACTTCTACCGGAACATGGTCTGGAGTCTCAGCAACGGCGTGATCGCGGTCACCCGCGACGGCCTCATCGCCGTCATGAACGAGACCGCGTATCGTGTGCTGGGGCTCGAGCCGGCCGACTCGAACATCGGCCGCCCCTTCACCGAGGTGCTGCGCGATCAGCCCGACATCATCCGCATCCTCGGCGGCGCGTTCGACCTGTCGACGCTGCCCAACCGCGCGGAGATGCGACTGAAGAGCACGCGCAAGGTCATCGGCTACACGCTCTCCCATATCGAGGACGGCACGCACCGGGTAGGCGCGACGCTGTTCTTCAAGGATCTGACGCGCGTCGAGCAACTCGAGGAACGCGAGCGCCTGCGCGACCGCCTGGCGGCGCTCGGCGAGATGGCCGCCGCCATCGCGCACGAAGTCAAGAACCCGCTGGCCGGGATCGAAGTGATGGCCGGCATTCTCCGGCGCCAGATGTCCGGCTCGCCGGACGTGCAGGCGGTCCTCAACGACATCATCAACGAAGCCAAGATGGCCAACGCGATCGTCCAGGACGTCCTGGAGTTCGTGCGTCCCATCCGCCTCGAGGTCGAGCGCGTCGTGCTCGCTGCCGTCGTGCACGATGCCGTGACGATGGCCGAGAGCCACGTGCCGCGCGGGAGCACGGCCGTCGCCGTGCAGCTCTCGCCGGATCTGCCGCCCATCCAGGGGGATGACCACCAGCTTCGCCAGCTGTTCACGAACCTGCTGACCAACGCGTTCGAGGCGCTGAACGGCAGCGGCCGCGTCGAGATCCGGGGAAGCCTGACGGAGGAGGACCACGGCACGGCTGCCGAGCCGCGGCCGACACCCATGGTCGTCGTCGAGGTCGCCGACAGCGGCCCCGGCGTTCCCCGCGACATCCTCGAGAAGGTGTTCAGCCCGTTTTTCACGACGAAGGCGCAGGGATCCGGGCTCGGCCTGGCCATCGTCCGCAAGATCGTCGATGCGCACGACGGGCGTATCGACCTGAGCACGCGGCCGGGCGGCGGCGCATGCTTCCGGATCACGCTGCCGGTGAGCTCTTCGGAAACGTTGTTCGCGTGAGGCGTTCGTCTGTGTGCGTTGGCCCCGGGCGTTCGACCCCGGGCCTTGACTGAGAGGGAAACCGTCATGGGCCGTATCCTCGTCGCTGATGATCACGATTCGCTTCGCCGCGGCCTGGTCCGCGCGCTGACGGAGGCCGGTCATGACGTCGACGAGGCCCCGAACGGCAACGTGGCCATCGAGCGGCTGACCGCGGGTTCGTACGACGTCGTCGTGAGCGATCTGAAGATGGGCGGCAGCGACGGGCTCGACGTGCTCCGCACGGCGAAGTCGCTCCATCCGACATTCGGATCCGTGCACACGGCGGTCGAGGCGATGAAGAGCGGCGCGTTCGACTACGTCCAGAAACCGTTCGAGATCGAGGAGATGGAGGTGAAGATCGAGAAAGCGATCGAGCACCGCCGCCTCCGCCACGAGATCGACTACCTGCGGCACACGCAGCAGGACATCTACGACTTCGACCGCATCGTCGGCGCGAGCGGCGCGCTGCAGTCGGTCCTGAACATCGTCAAGAAGGTCGCGAAGAGCAACACGACCGTGCTGATCCGCGGGGAGACGGGCACCGGGAAGGAGCTCATCGCGGGGGCGATCCACCACAACTCGCTCAGGTCGGGCCGCAACTTCGTGAAGGTGAACTGCGCCGCCCTGCAGGAGAACCTGCTCGAGTCCGAGCTGTTCGGCCACGAGAAGGGGGCGTTCACGAGCGCGGACCGCCAGCGCATCGGCCGCTTCGAGCAGGCGGACGGCGGCACGCTGTTCCTGGACGAGATCGGCGACATGAGCCCGAACACGCAGGCCAAGATCCTCCGCGTGCTCCAGGAGCACGAGTTCGAGCGGCTTGGCGGCACGCGCACGATCCGGGTGGACGTCCGGCTGGTCGCTGCGACGAACCGCAACCTGGCGACGATGGTGTCGAGCGGGCAGTTCCGCGAGGACCTGTTCTTCCGTCTGAACGTCGTGTCGATCGACATGCCGCCGCTGCGCGAGCGCAAAGAGGACATCGAGGCGCTGGCGCGGTTCTTCATCCGGAAGTTCGCGGGCGAGCTGAAGAAGAAGGTCGATGGCCTGGCGCCGGATGCCAGCAAGCTGCTGATGCGCTACAACTGGCCGGGCAACATCCGCGAGCTTGAAAACGCGCTCGAACGGGCGGTCCTGCTGACCGAGGGCCCCCTCATCTCGGCGGGCGACCTCAGGCTGGGCGAGCTGTCCACGACGCCGGCGCCCGGCGATGCGAGCCCGGTGGTCAAGATCCCGCCGACCGGCATCCCGCTCGAGGAAATCGAGCGGCAGGCGCTCATCGAGGCGCTGAAGATGTCGAACTGGGTGCAGAAGGACGCCGCGGAGCTGCTCGCGATCAGCCCGCGCGTGATGAACTACAAGATCAAGACTCTGGGGATCGACTTCGCGCGCGGCCGGCGCTCGCCAATGGCGGAATCCGCGGCGGTCAACGCGTAAGACGAAAGGCTCTGCCCTAGCTCTTGCGCGCCCTGGGGTGCGCCTTGCGATACGTCTCGATCAGCTCCGCCGTGTTCACGTGCGTGTACCGCTGGGTGGTGCTCAGCCGCGCGTGGCCGAGCAGCTCCTGGATGGCGCGCAGGTCGGCGCCCCTCTGCAGGAGGTGGGTGGCAAAAGAGTGCCGCAGCGCGTGCGGGCTGATGCCGAACCGCGTGCTGCACATCGCCACGTAGCGCTTGACGAGTCGATCGACCGAGCGCGTGGAAAGCCGCCCGCCCTGGTAGTTGACAAACAGCGGCTCGCGGCGCCTGCCTTGGCGTACCGCCTTTTGCGCGCTGCGCACCGCTCGCCCCGAAGGGCTCGAGTCCGGCGCAAGCCCCGCGCGGTCCGCCAGCCACGCGCGCAACGCCTTCTCCGCGGCATGGTTGAACGGGACGATGCGCTCCTTGCGTCCTTTGCCCAGGACGCGGACCATTCGTGACGACAGGTTGATGGCGTCGAGGTCGAGGCCCACCAGCTCGCTCAACCGCAGGCCGGATGCGTAGAACAACTCCAGGATGGCGCGGTCGCGCCGGCCGAGCGGCGTCGAGGCGTCCGGCATCGACAGCAGCCGGTCCATTTCGCCGACGTCCAGATGGGCCGGCAGCTTCTGCTCGCGCTTCGGCGCGCCGACCAGCGCCGACGGATCATCGGCGATGAGCCCCTCGCGCCGCAGGTACCGGCAGAACGTCCGCACGGCCGTCAGCTTGCGCGCGGCGGATGCGCGCGCGTTCCCGCGCGCGTGCAGGTCGGACATGAACGCGCGGATCGAGAGGGAGTCGACGTCCGCCGGGACGAGCTCGCTCACTTTGCGCTGCCGGGCTCGCGCCATCGCGTCAAGGAATTGCGACAGATCGCTGTCGTAAGCCCGAACGGTATGCGCCGACGCATTGCGATTCAGCTCCAGGTACTCGAGGAACGCCTTGAGCTGCTCACGCATGCGGATGGCTTCCCTGTGGCGCGAGCCCTTCAGGCTCGCGCGGCGGACCTGACGGCTCCGCCCCACATCGGACCCACTCAGCCAGATCGTGCAGCGCGCGTTCGGAAATCGCGAGATTCCGATCGACTTTCTTCCGGATCCTCGCCGCAAGCGGCGCCACGATGCCGAAGGTGATGTTCGTCGGCTGGTAGTGGGACGCATCCGCGTGGGACACGTAATAGGCCAGCGCCCCGAGCGCGGTGGACCGCGGAGGCACGCGCAGCGGCTGGCCGAGCACGAGCGCGGCGGCATTGCGTCCCGCCAGCAGCCCCGACGCCGCGGACTCGACGTAACCCTCGACGCCCGAGATCTGCCCGGCGAAAAACAGGTCCTCGCGCCGGCGCGCCTGCCCGGTTTCACGCAGGACCGAGGGGGCATTGATGTACGTGTTGCGGTGAATCATCCCGAACCGCACGAACTCCGCCTGCTCGAGGCCCGGGATCATCCGCAACACCCGCGCCTGCTCTCCCCACTTCATCTGCGTCTGAAACCCGACAAGACCGAAGTGATCGCCCGCCAGGTTGTCCTGCCGCAGCTGCACGACGGCGTACGCTTCGCGCCCCGTGCGCGGGTCCACCAGCCCTACCGGCTTCATCGGGCCGAACCGCAGCGTGTCCGGCCCGCGGTGCGCCATGACTTCGATCGGCAGGCAGCCCTCGAAAAACTTCGTGTTGTCGATATCGTGCGCGTCCGAGCGCTCGGCGCTCACCACTGCCTCGACAAAGCGCTCGTACTCCTCGCGGGTGAAGGGACAGTTCAGGTAGTCGCCGGAAAGGGGGACAGTCACACTTTCGCGGTCATGCCCTGCGAAAGTGTGACTGTCCCCCTTTCCGCGCAGGCTCCTCCCCCACCGTGACGCGCGAAAGACCTTCGACATGTCGATGGTCTCGGCGAGCACGATCGGGCTGACCGCGTCGTAAAAATACAGGTGGCCGGCGCCCACCAACGCCGCGATGTCGGCCGACAGGGCGCCCGCGGTGAGCGGGCCGGTGGCGACGATGACGGGACCATCGAGCGTTCCGGCCGGCGGAATCGCGGCGACTTCCTCCTGCGCGAACGTGACGAGCGGGTGCGCGCGGAGTGCCCGCGTGATCTCGATGGCAAACCGCTCGCGGTCAACCGCGAGCGCGGCGCCGGCGGGCACGCGCGTCGCGTCGGCCGCGCGCATCACGAGCGACCCCAGCCGCCGCATCTCCTCTTTGAGCAGCCCGACGGCGTTGTCCAGCTTGTCCCCGCGGAACGAGTTGCTGCAGACCAGCTCCGCGCAGTTGCCGGTCTTGTGCACGGCCGTCTGGCGCGCCGGGCGCATCTCGTGAACGACCGCGGGCACGCCGAGCGACACGGCCTGCCACGCCGCCTCCGAACCCGCGAGACCGGCGCCGATGATGTGGACTCTTGTCACGTGCGGCCCGCCACATGCCACGTGCCACGTGCCACGTGCGACGTGCCACGTGCGACGTGCGCTGCCTACGACCCTACCGGCTCGAGCTCCTCCGACCTCACGTACGAGCAGCTCTCGTTATTGCAGATCAGCTGCCGCCCGTGCTTCTTCGTGATCTTCTCGACCAGGAACGGCGCGCCGCACTCAGGGCACTTCTCGGCGATCGGCTTGTTCCAGAGCGTGAAATCGCAGTCCGGGTACTTGTTGCAGCCGTAGAACACCCTGCCGCGTCGCGACTTGCGCTCGACCAGCTCGCCGCCGTCAGCCTTGGGGCACATGACGCCCGTCGTCTTGTGCTTGACGTACTTACACGCGGGATAGCCCGTGCAGGCCGTGAACTCGCCGTACCGTCCCTGCTTCACCACCAGGTTCGAGCCGCACTCGGGGCACTTCTCCTCGAGCACCTGGTCAGGCTTGGCCGCCGCAAGCCCCTGCTTCGTGTTCAACAGCTTCCTCGTGGTCTTGCACTCCGGGTACCCGGTGCAGGCAAGGAACTGCCCGAAGCGCCCGCGCTTGACCACCATCGGCTTGCCGCAGTTCTCGCACTCCTCGGAGATGTCGTCGGCGCTCTGCTCCGGCGCTTCGAGCTCGCGCGTGTTCTCGCAGGCCGGATACGCGCTGCACGCGAGAAACAGCCCGAACTTCCCGGCCTTGATCACCATCGGCGATCCGCACTTGTCGCAGACGATGTCGGTGGGCTTGCCTTCGACCTTGAGGTCGGGCATGAGCTTCTTCGCGCCCTTGAGATCCTTCTGGAACTTCTTGTAGAAGCTCTTGAGGAGCGACTCGTACTTCTCCTCGCCGTTCTCGATCTTGTCGAGGTCGTCTTCCAGCTCGCGCGTGTAATTCACGTCGAGGATGTCGTCGAAGCTGGGACTGAGCAGCTCGGTGACGAGCATCATCCCGAGCCTGGTCGGCTTGAACCGCCCGTCGATCTTGTGCACGTACTCGCGCGCCTGGAGCACGGTGATGATCTGCGCGTAGGTGCTCGGCCGCCCGATACCGTTCTCCTCGAGCGCCTTGACCAGCGTCGCCTCGCTGTACCGCGGCGGCGGCTGCGTGAACTTCTGCTCGGGCCGCAGCTCGCGAAGCTCCAGGCGATCTCCCTCGGCCAGCGCCGGCAGCACGCCGGGCAGCGCGTCGTCCTCGTCGCCGTTGGCGCCGACCGCGTCGGGGCCGGGCCCCTCCTTCCCCTCGTCCTTCTGCTCGGTGGCGACCTCGACGTTGTAGACCGCCATCCAGCCGGCGAACTTCGGCACCGACCCCTTCACGCGGAAGGTGTAGTGGGCGGCGGCGATGTCCACCGTCGTCTCGTCAAAGACCGCCGGCGGCATCTGCGACGCGACGAAGCGGTTCCAGACGAGGCGATACAGGTAGTACTGGTCCGGCGTGAGCTGCTCGCGGACCGACTCGGGGGTGTACTGCAGCGACGTGGGGCGGATCGCTTCGTGTGCGTCCTGCGCATCCGCCTTCGCACGGAAGATGTTCGGCCTTTCGGGAACGTACTCGGCGCCGAACTGTCCCGCGATGTACTCGCGGACCTCGGTGAGGGCCTGGTCGGACACGCGTGTCGAGTCCGTGCGCATGTAGGTGATCAGGCCGACCGCCCCTTCGCCCGGCAGCTCGATGCCTTCATACAGCTGCTGCGCGATCATCATCGTCTTTTTGACGGGGAAGCGGCTCGCCTGCTGCAGCTTGCTCGTGATGAAGGGGGACAGCGCGTTCTTCCGCCGCTCCTTCGTCGTGACCGAGCTGACCACCCATGAGGCCCGCTGCAGGTCGCCGACGATCGCGTCGGCTTCCTCCTGGTTCGAGACCTTCAGCACGGAACCATCGCGCTTCGCGAGCTTCGCTTCGAATTCCGGCGGCAGCCTCGCGGACAGTCGTGCGAACAGGTTCCAGTACTCTTCCGGCTTGAAGGCGTCGATTTCCTGCTCGCGGTCGCACACGAGTTTCAGCGCGACCGACTGCACGCGCCCCGCGCTCAGGCCGCGGCGCACCTTGTCCCAGAGCAGCGGGCTGATCTTGTAGCCCACGAGCCGGTCGAGGACGCGGCGCGCCTGCTGCGCGTCGACCATCTTCTTGTCGATGTCCGACGGATGGTCGAGCGCCTCGAGGATGGCCTTCTTGGTGATCTCGTTGAACATCAGCCGGCGCACCTTCTTCTTCTTGCCAGTGCCGAGCTCCTCGGCCAGGTGCCAGCCGATCGCCTCCCCTTCGCGGTCAGGGTCGGTCGCCAGGTAGATCTCGTCGGCCTTTTTTGCCTCCGCGCGCAGCTCCGCCAGGACCTTCTTGCGGGACGGGATGACTTCGTAGGTCGGCTCGAAGTCCTCGTCCACGTCCACACCCAGCTTGCTCTTGGGGAGATCGCGGACGTGGCCCATCGATGCCATGACCTTGTAGTCACGTCCCAGATATTTGTTGATGGTCTTCGCCTTGGCGGGCGATTCGACCACGACGAGTGCCTTTGCCATAAAAATTGAACCTTACACTCTTTTGCACACCCGCGCGAACCGGCCGCCGGGAACGCGGACGACGAGCCCTCGAAGCTCCAGCTCGAGCAACCGGGGCAGTAAATCCGCCGCCGGGAGGCCGCTGCTTTCGGCCAGCTCGTCCAGCCCGTACGTCTCGCCAGGCTGCAGGGTGGAGATCAAACCATTATGCAGCAACGGGTTAGGGTCGGCAACTGACGCAGGGCCCGGCCGGGAGAAGCCGAGTTCTTCCAGAATATCGTCAACTCCCTCGACGAGCTTTGCCCCGTCCTTCAGGAGCGCGTGCGAGCCCCGGTTCCGCCCGCTCAGGGCGTTTCCAGGCACCGCCATCACCTCCCGGCCCTGCTCCAGGGCACATCTGGCAGTGATGAGCGACCCGCTCTTCTCGCCCGCTTCGATGACGACCACGGCCCGCGAAAGCCCGCTGATGATGCGGTTTCGCAGCGGGAAATGGTGCGGCAGCGGCGGGGCGTCCGGCGGCAGCTCCGAAACCACCGCGCCCGTGCCGGCAATCTGCTCCATCAGCCCGGCGTGTTCCGAGGGGTACGGAACGTTGAGGCCCGACCCCAGAACCGCCACGGTTCGCCCGCCCGCCTCGAGCGCGCCCCGATGGGCCGCCCCATCGACCCCGCGCGCCATCCCGCTGACCACGACCATTCCGCGGCCCGCGAGGTCGAAAGCAAGAGCAGCGGAAATCTCCATCGCATATTGAGACGCCGCCCGGGATCCCACGACCGCAATGCAGGGTCCCTCGAGCGCGGCCAGGTCGCCGCTAACCCACAGCTCGTCGGGAGGATCCGGAATCTCACGCAGCAAGGCGGGATAGCCGGCCTCGTGCAGATAGACCGAGCGGACAGGCGGGGCAGGGCCAGAGGGTGAGCCGGACGGGGTCGATGGAGTGTTCCGGTGCGTCATATGGAATAACGGCGACGGGCGGCGATGATGGCAAGGCACGTACCTCGAGGCCCGGTTGGCGTGCGAGCCCGCAAGTGTCTGGTCCCGTGGACGATTCCACAACGCGCTGGCGCCGCATCGCGTAAGCGGTTACGGATTCTGCCCACGCGATACGCGAAATTGCTGGCGTTTTTTGCTGCGTCGCCTGGTACGACCGTTGCTCAACATGGGCTATTCCCGGGGCGGAAACCGCTTGTCCGCCCCTGGGCAGCCGCGTATAGTGAGACCTCTCGATGAGGAAGACGCTGGTATTTCTGCTCTCGGCGTTGGTTCTTCTCCCGGTGGCGATCGACGCCGAAGAGGCGAAGAACGCCAAGGCGCAGGTGGACTTCGGGATCGCCGTCGCGCAGAAGGGACTCTGGAAAGAGGCGCTCTATCGCTGGCAGAAGGCGGTGGAGCTCGATCCCGGCTACGCGGCCGCGTGGAACAACCTCGCGATTGCCTACGAGCAGGCGGGCAATTTCGCTGAAGCGCGCAAGGCGTACGAGAAGGCGCTCGCGCTTGATTCGAAGAACCTGTTCATCAAGCAGAACTACGAGCTGTTCAAAGAAATCAATGACCGCGCGAACCGTCCGCCTGCTCGCTAGTCTCGCGTTTGCCGTGGTGGTCGCGGCCTGCACGAGCTTCTACGAAATCCCGATCGAAACACCGATCCAGCCGAAGCTGGACGTCTCTGCGTTCCAGCGCGTCCTCGTCGCGGGCTTCGTCGCCGGCGGCACCGAGGATGTGGACGCCAACCAGGAGACCGTCCGCCTGCTGCGCAGCCAGCTTCGCACGAAGTCGAATTTGAAGGTGATCGAGGCGGACGCGCTGCCGCTGCTCTCGATCCTGAACGAGCGCGACGGCGTGGGCTCCGTCGCGCCGCTGGCTCCCGTCTCGTTTCCGGCCGCTGACGGCCAGGAGGCGTCGCCGCAACCGGCGCCGCAGGCCCAGACCACCAGGCAAGAAGAGCCGAAGATCAAAAACGAGAAAGATCTCGAACAGTACGAGCGGATCTTCGCCGATGTCAGCTACTGGAAGAAGATCGGCGAGGAATACCAGCAGCCGCTCATCATCACCGGTACCATTCTCTTCGTGCCGCACTCGAAGGCGGGCATCGTCCAGCGCGAGCGCGAGTTCTACGACAGCTTCGGGCGCCGGCGCGTCGAGCCCGTTCGCGCCTACATGGAGCGCAAGGGGTACATCCTGCAGCCGAAGTTCGTCTTCATCGACGGGCGCACCGGCACGGTGCTCTACTCGGAGCGGTTCCGCGAGGAGCGCCTCTACAGCCCGCAGCAGAACACGCCGGCGCTCTCCTCCTACTTCGAGCTGATGGACCAGATTCTGCCCAGCTTCCTCAGCACGCTGTCGACGCAGAAGATCCGCGGGACACGCGTGCTGTTGAAGTAGATCACGGCCGAAGGGCGCACGGGAGCTTTCAAGGCCGAAGGCCGGAAATGCTCCAGATGCGGGTCCTTTTGGCCCTGGGTCTTTCAGCCCCTGGCCCGGACGTGATAAACTCTGTTGTTTCCACCTCCTGCAGGGAGAGTTACCGTGTACGCGATTATCAAGAGCGGTGGCCGCCAGCTAAAGGTCGGCCCCGGAGCCATCGTCGAAGTTGACCGGGTGGATTTCCAGCCCGGCGATGAGATCACGATCGACCAGGTGCTGCTGGTCTCCCGCGACGGTGGCGAAGTGACCGCCGGGGCGCCGTTTGTCGCCAACGCGAAGGTTGTCGCGGTGGTCGAGGGCGAGTCGCGCGGCCCGAAGATCCGCATCTTCAAGAAGAAGCGCCGCAAGGGCTTCCGCAAGTCGGGAGGCCACCGCGCGACGATGACGCGCGTGCGGATCAAGGATATCCAGGTGTAGCCATGGCACATAAGAAGGGACAGGGATCGTCGCGCAACGGGCGCGACAGCAACTCGCAGCGGCTCGGCGTAAAGCGGCACGACGGCAATGTCGTGACCGGCGGGTCGATTCTCGTGCGGCAGCGCGGCCGCAAGTTCCGCCCCGGGCTGAACGTCGGCCTCGGCAAGGACGATACGCTGTTCGCCAAGATCGACGGGCGGGTCAAGTTCGAGGACCACGGCTCGCGCGGGCGGTTCATCAGTGTGCATCCGGTAGAAAACCAGTAGTGGCCAGTGGTCAGTGGTCAGACTGGCCACCGACCACTGATCACTGACCACTCCAGCGAACCCCCAGTGTTCGTCGACGAAGTCGACATCAAGGTCGCGGCGGGCGACGGCGGCCGTGGCGCCCTGAGCTTCCGCCGCGAGAAGTTCATCCCGCGCGGCGGCCCCGACGGCGGCAACGGGGCACCCGGCGGATCGGTCTATCTCGTCGCCACGCTCCACCACAACACGCTCGTCAACTACCGCTTCCACCCCGAGTTCGAAGCCAGGCGCGGCGGCCACGGCGAGGGCTCCAACCGCAGCGGCGCGAAGGGTGACGATCTCGAGCTCGAAGTGCCGGTCGGCACCGTGGCCTACGAGAAGACCGCTGAAGGATCGTTTGCACGCATCGCGGATCTCACCGAACCGGGCCAGCGCGTGCTCGTTGCGCGTGGCGGCCGCGGCGGCCTGGGCAACGCGCAGTTTGCGACGTCCACGAACCGCGCGCCGCGTAAGACGCAGCCCGGCGAGCCGGGCGAGGTCAAGCAGCTTCGCCTCAAGCTGAAGCTGCTCGCGGATGTCGGCCTCGTGGGGTTCCCGAACGCGGGCAAGTCGACGCTCATTTCGCGGATCTCCGCCGCGCGCCCGAAGATCGCCGAGTATCCTTTCACCACGCTCACGCCCAATCTCGGTGTCGTCAGCCTCAGCGGCGATCGCAGCTTCGTGGTCGCCGACGTGCCGGGGCTGATTGAAGGCGCGCACGAAGGTGCCGGCCTCGGCCACCAGTTCCTGTCTCATCTCGAGCGCACGAAGGTGCTCGTGCACGTCATCGATGTGTCGTCCGCGTCAGGCCGCGATCCCGTGGAAGACTTCGAGGTGATCCAGCGGGAGCTGGACCGGTACGATGAGAAAGGTGGCCCAGCGGAAAGTGGGACAGTCACACTTTCCGGACCTGCCCACGAGGAAAGTGTGACTGTCCCACTTTCCGCTGACAGTCCACGTTTCTCCGGCAAGCCGCGGCTCGCCGCCGCCAACAAGATGGATGCGCTCGACGAGCCGGAGCGCCTGTCGCGGCTCGAGGCGCACCTGCGCGAGCGGGGCATCCCGCTGTTCAAGATCTCCGCGGTCACCGGCGAGGGTCTCGCGCCTCTGCTCGAGGCGATGTGGCGCGAGGTCGACGCCGCCGCGCCGCGCGAGCTGGCGCGTCCCTGACTCATGGCGATCGACACTCCCCGCGCGCGCATCGGCATTCTTGGCGGGACGTTCGATCCGATCCATCAAGGCCACCTCGACCTCGCGCGCGCGGCGCACGACGCATTGAAGCTGGACGAGGTCTGGATTGTCCCGGTCAACGTCCCCCCGCACCGGACGCAGCCGGCCGCGTCCCCGTTCCATCGATTCGCGATGGTCGCGCTCGCCGCCGCTGCGCAGCCGGACGCGGCCTGGCTGCGGGCGCGCGACCTCGAGTTGATGCAGGAAGGGCCGTCGTACACGACGCTGACGCTGCGCCGCGTGGCGGAATCGAGCGGCGGGCGATCGCAGATTTTCTTCCTGACGGGCGCCGACGCGTTCGCGGAAATTGCCACGTGGCGCGACTACCCGGCGATTCTCGACCTGGCGCATTTCGTGGTGGTCTCCCGCCCCGGGTGGCCCGTCGCCGAACTGCGCGAGCGGCTGCCCCAGCTCGCGCCGCGGATGGTTGATGTGCTGTGGGGCCCCGTGCCGCCGGAACCGGCGATTCTACTGGTAGAAACGCGTACGGCGGATGTATCGTCCACTGACGTGCGGCAGCGGCTCGCGTCGGGACAGTCGCTCGAGGGCCGCGTGCCGGCCGCCGTCGAGGACCATGCTCTCCGGCACGGCTTGTATCGTGCATGACGACAACTGAACGCAAGAAGAAGACGACCGCGAAACAGACGATCGCTCGCAAGAAAGCCGGCAACGCCGGCTCGCACGTGGCACGTGGCGGCGCGTCGCACGTGAAGTTTCCCGCTGCGATCACGGCCGCCATCGGAGCGGCGCACGACAAGAAGGCGGCCGACGTGGTCGTCCTGAACCTGCGCAAGTCGTCGGCGTTCACGGATTACTTCATCCTGTGTACCGGCCACACTGTCCGCCAGGTCACCGCCATCGCCGACGCCGTGCAGGAGGCGCTGCGCGCGCTCAAGCTGCGGCCCACGCACGTCGAAGGGTACGACCGTGCGGAATGGGTGCTGATGGACTACTTCGATTTCATCGTCCACGTGTTCACGCCCGGAACGCGCCAGTTCTACTCGCTGGATCGCCTCTGGGGACAGGCCGAACGCATCGAGGTTCCGGCGCCGGGAGATGCCCGCGCGTCATAAGCGCCCCGTCCGACGCGGCGCGGACGAGCGCCTCATCGCCCGCAGCGGCGCCATGCGCCGCCTGCTCCAGGAAGTCCGCCGCTACGCCGCGGCGGACGCCAACGTGCTCATCACCGGCGAAACGGGGGCGGGCAAGGATCGAGTCGCCCACGCGCTCCACGACGCCAGCCCACGGCGGAGCCATCCATTCATCAAGATCGACTGTGCGGGCATGCCCGCGAGTCTCATGGAGGCGGAGCTGTTCGGGTTCGAGCGCGGCGCGTTCACCGACGCGTCCGCGGCCAAGGCGGGGCGATTCGAGCTGGCCGGCGCGGGCACCGTGTATCTCGACGGCGTGGGCGAGCTGCCGCTCGACCTTCAGGGCAAGCTCCTGCGCGCGGTCGAGGACAAACGGGTGGAGCGGCTTGGCGGCGTGGCCGTCATCGAAGTCAAGGCGCGCATCGTCTCGTCGTCGGCCGACGGGATCGAACGGGCGGTGCAACAGGGCGCGTTCCGCGACGATCTCTTCCATCGGTTACGGGTGCTGCCGCTGCACGTGCCGCCGCTTCGCGAGCGAAAGGCGGACGTGCTGCCGCTGGCGCGCGGATACCTGAAGGCGGCGTGCGCGGCGGCCGGGAGCGATCCCATGCGGCTGACGCGCGAGGCCCAGGGGCTGCTGCTCCGGTATCGATGGCCCGGGAACGTGCGCGAGCTGAAGCACGTGGTCGAGCGCGCGGTGCTGGACGCGGACCCGGCGCGCGGGGTGATCGACGCCGCGGATCTGCCGATCGATCTGCTCGCGGACCCCGCCTCCTACATGGGATCGGGCCCGGACGATCGGCCGACCCTCGAGGAGCTCGAACGCCGGTACATCGCGCTGGTGCTGCGCGAGACGCGGGGACGCCAGACCGACGCCGCGAGGCGGCTCGGCATCAGCCGCAAGGCGCTGTGGGAAAAGAGGAAGCGGTACAAGTTGGAGTAATCGCCAGAGCGCTCCTCGACTGCCTTCTGTCCGTCCTCTTCGCCCCGCCCTGCGCCGCGTGCGGCGTTTCCCTGGAAGAACCGCTCGATGGCCCCGTCTGTCCCGCCTGCTGGCGCAGCATACCGCCCGTGGCGAGCCCGTTCCGCATCGAGGAGGCCACGATCTGCCGGGCCGCCGGCGTCTACGCGGGCGCGCTCAGCGCGATCGTGCACGCGTTGAAGTACCAGCACCGAACATCGCTGGCGAAGCCGCTTGGCGATCTCATCGCGCGGCATTGCGGCGACGCGCTGCACGGCGCCGATCTCGTCGTGCCGGTACCGCTTCATCCGTCGCGACAGCGCGCGCGCGGCTTCAACCAGGCGGCGCTGCTCGCGCGCGCGCTGCCGCTGCCCTGCGCCGAAGCGCTCGCGCGCGTCCGCGCGACGCCCAGCCAGACCGATCTCCCCGCGGACAGGCGCCGGCTCAACGTGAAAGGCGCCTTTGCCGTCGTGCCGCGCGATCGTCAGCGCGCGGCCCTCTCGGGCCGGTGCCTTGTCGTGGTCGATGACGTGGCGACGACGGGGGCGACGTTGGGCGAGTGCGCGAAGGTGTTGAGGGAGGCGGGCGCGAGAGAGGTGCGGGCCGTGACGGCCGCGCGGGCCTTGTAGCGCGCGGCGTGCCGGCGGCTAACCGATCCCCAGGACTTTCACTGCCGCGAAAACAGCCGCAGCGACCTCGTCCTTCGCCCGATCCCCGTCGATGCGCACCCACGAGGGCTGCCGGGCCTGGCGCAAATAGCTCTCGCGGACGCGGCCGAGAAGCGCCAGGTCGCGTTCGTACCTGTCGCGCCCGGTCGCCTTGCGTCGCGCTGCGTGCTCGGGGTTGATGTCCAGCAGGATCGTCAGCGAGGGCTGCGGCAGGAACTTCTGCACGTCGGCGAGCCAGAACGCGTCGAGCCCGTGCGCCTCGCCGTACGCGATGCTGGACGCGAGGTAGCGATCGCAGATCACGTACGTGCCCGCGCGCAGCATCTCCGCGATCGCGTCCTTCCGCTCGTAGCGGTTCGCGATGAACAGCAGCTGCATGACGTCGGGCCCGAACGTCCGCTCGCCGTGCAGGCCGCGCGCGATCTCCTGGCCGATCGGTGTCGTGTAGTCGGGAAACGTGACGTACTCGGCGCCGAGGCCGCGCGCGCGCAGCGCGTCGCGCAGCCGCATGGCCTGCGTTTCCTTCCCGCTCTGATCCAGCCCCTCGAAGGCGATGAGGTGCGCCATCACGACTCGAGCGCCAGGACATCGTCGATCGTCTGGCGGCGGCGGATCACGCGCCAGGCGCCGCCGCCGACGAGCACCTCGGGCGAGAGCGGCCGCCGGTTGTAGCCCGACGCCATGACCGCACCGTAGGCTCCGGCGTCCATGACGGCCATCAGGCTGTCGATCGCCGGCAGCGGCAGCTCGCGATCCGCGCCGAGCGTGTCGCTGGTCTCGCAAAGAGGCCCCACCACGTCCACCTTCGTGACGGCCCCGCCGGTCTTCCGGACCGGCAGAATCCGGTGGAAGGCGCCGTAGAGGGCCGGCCGAATCAGCTCGGTCATGCCCGTGTCGAGCACGACGAAGTGCTTGCCCCCCGGCTGCGCCTTCACGTCCACCACGCGGCCAACGAGCACGCCAGCCGGTCCGACGATGGCGCGCCCGGGCTCGATGATGATCGGCACGCCCGACGACTTCACGGCGGCGAGCAGCGCATCGGCATATTCCCGCGGAGTGGGAACCGGGCTTCCGTTGTAGGAGATCCCGAGGCCGCCGCCGAGGTCGAGATGCTCGATCCTCACGCCCGCCTCGCGCAGCTCGTTGACGAGGCGCAACCCGAGGTCCGCGGCGCGGCGGAGCGGATCGAGCCTGGTGACCTGCGATCCGACGTGCAGGTGAATGCCGGCGATCGCCAGCCCCGCGCGCGTCGAGGCGTCGCGCAGCACGGCGACGGCGTCGCGCGCCGGCAGGCCGAACTTGTTCCGGCTGAGACCCGTCGAGATGTGCGGGTGGCTTTCCGCGTCGATGTCCGGGTTGACGCGCAGCGCGACGCGCGCGCGTGTGCCTCTGGCGCGCGCCGCCTCGTCTATCCGCGCGAGCTCGCCGGCCGACTCGGCGTTGATCGCCTTCACGCCGAGCGCGACCGCCCGGTCGATCTCGTCACGCGTCTTGCCCACGCCGGTGAACACGATCTGCTCCGGTGCGAACCCGGCACGGAGCGCGACCTCGATTTCGCCGCCGGAGTTGGCGTCGGCGGCGGCGCCCAACGACTGCAGCAGCCGGGCGATCCCGAGCGTGGAGTTCGCCTTCAGGGCGTAGTGCAGTGCGTGGGGATACCCCGCAAACGCCTGGTCGAAGGCGCGGTACGCCTCGCGGATCAACGCGGCGCTGTACACGTAGCAGGGCGTGCCCACCGCGGCCGCGATGGCCTCCAGCGGTACCCCATCGCACGCAAGGGCGTGCTGCTCGTAGTGGAATCCGGCCGCAACGGCAGGCGCTGACATGGATATTCTCGGATTCTATGGGGAAATGTTATGATTTCCAAACGTTCCGCCCGATCTGAAGCATGTCGTTCGACTCTCCGGCGACGCAGCCGGCCACGCCGGACAGTCTCATCCAGGAGTGCCTCAACGGCAACCAGGGCGCCTGGGAGACGATTGTCCGCCAGCACTGGCGGAAGGTCTTCAACGTCGCCTACAAGTTCGTCGGCAAGCACGATGAAGCCGAAGATCTGACGCAGGACATCTTCCTGAAGATCTTCAAGGCGCTGCACTCGTTCGACCGCCGCGCCAACTTCCAGACCTGGATCATCAGCATCGCGCGGAACCTGTGCATCGATCATTACCGGAGCGTGCGCAAGGAACGCGAGACGATCGCGCGCGAGGTGGACATGGCCGACCTCTCGCCGGCCTCCTCCGACGCGAGCCCGCTGAAGCAGCTGGAGCAGAGCGATCTGCGGGAGCTGCTGCGCCGCGCGCTCGACCAGCTCCCCGAGACGCTCAAGACCGCCGTGGTCCTGCGCGACCTCCACGAGCTGTCGTACCAGGAGATCGCCGAGCGGCTGGGGTTGCCGGAGGGCACCGTGAAATCGCGCATCAACCGCGGCCGGCTCGAGCTGGCGCGCCAGATCAAGCGCGCGTCCTCGTCCGCCTCGGCCAGCGCGCTGGAGGCCCGGCGCGCCGCGTTTGGCGCCGCGATCGGCCGCCGCCAGCCCGGGGTTCGCAACAGGAGTGTGTGAATGAATCTCTCGACGGATAACGCCCAGGGCGTCGCGATCGTCCGCGTCGCCGAGTCGCGGCTGATGTACCCGCTGCTGTCGGAGTTCTCCTCCGCGATCGCGTCGCTCATCGCCGCCGGACAGAAGAAGATCCTCGTGGACCTCTCGCCGGTCGGCTACGTGGACAGCGCCACGATCGGGTGCCTCATGGATCTGTATCGCCAGGCGAACGCCGCCGGCGGCACGCTCAAGCTCTCCGGCGTCCAGCGGCGCGTCGAGACGATGCTGACGATGACCGGGGCGCAGAATTTCATCGAAGTGCACCCGGACGAGGGGAACGCGCTGAAGAGTTTCGGAGCGTAGCCATGCGCACGATCAAGATGACCGACGGCGCCGAGCTGCCCCTCGATGGCGACCTGCTGACGCTGCTCGAGACGCTGTACCGCGAGGTCACGCTCCGCAAGGAGCTCGACCGCTCCTTCGAAGACATGGTGCGCGAGATCCAGCACGTCATCAACGCCATGAGCGATGACGAGCGGCGCCAGTACCTCGCCGAAAGCCTGTTCCTGAACACCGTGTCGTACGAGAACGAACGCCTCAGCGCGTACGTGCGCAGGCTCGCGGAAACCGAAGAAGCCCCGGAAACCGAATCCGAATAGCTTGTCCCTGAATTACCTGGCGACCCGGTTCACGTGCTCCTGGCCGTGGAGCACGATGGTGATGCTGTGCGACGGCCGCATGGTGTGCGGGTGCGCCGATCCGTACGGCACGCGTGTGCTCGGCGACGTGAAGAGCGCCGGCGTCGGCGACATCTGGACGGGGGAAGCCGCCACGCGGCTCCGCGCGGACCTCAACGGGGGCGGTTCGAAGTTTTGCGGTGACTGCCCGTTGAAGCTGCCGCTCGGAAAGGACCAGCCGCCGCCGCAGCGCGATCCAGGCGTGGGCGCGCTGCCTTCGCGGCTCTACATCGAGTGCACGGCGGCCTGCAATATTTCCTGCAACCAGGCGTGCTGCGCGCCGGAGACGGGCATCACGCGCACGCGCAACGCGGGGATGCTCGACTTCGAGCTGTTCACGCGCGTGATGGACGAGGCCGGGCCCTCGCTCGGCCGCGTGGACTTCTTCAATTACGGCGAGGCGTTCCTGCACAAGCGCGCCCTCGAGATGTGCGAGTACATCAAGTCGAATTTCCCGCGCATCTACCTGTACACGAGCACCAACGGCCTCGCGTTCAGCGAGGAGGGGGCGCGGCGGCTCGTCCGCAGCGGCATCGACGAGGTGACCTTCTCGATCGACGGCGCCACGCCGGAGTCGTACGCCGCCTACCGCCAGCGCGGGGATTTCGCGAAGGCGATGCGCCACCTCGCGGCGGCGATGGACGAGAAGCGCAGGACGGGCGTGGACGTGCCGTTCGTGAACTGGCGCTACATCCTCTTCACGCACAACGACAGCGATGCGGAGATGGAGCTGGCGCGAAAGATGGCGGCGGAGATCGGCGTCGATCGCCTGTGCTGGGAGCTGACCGACCATCCTGAAAACATGTACTCGAAGCGCTTCGTCCCCGGGACGGAGGACTACCGGCGCATCGAGCATGAAGTGTGGGACAACAACGGGCTCGGCAACGCGATCCCCGGCGCGACGCCGCGGGCGCGGATCGACGTGCGGACGCTGATTCCCGGCGTGCCGCTCCTCGCGCGTCCCGGGCGGGCGATCACGGTCCGGACACGCGTGAAGAACCTCTCGGACCGCGCCTTCCCGGCGCAGAACACCTCCGGCCGCCGCCTCGTGCGCCTCGGCGCGCAGCTCTGCGCGGCCGACGGCGCGCTCCTCAACCTCGATCACGCCCGCGCGTGGCTGCCCAGGTCGCTCGGGCCGAACGACGAGACCGACGTCACCATCGAAGTACCGGCGCCCGAACAGCCCGGCAAGTACGGGCTGAAGTTCGACCTCGTGAGCGAAGGGATCGACTGGTTCGAGCGGTGCGGGAGCCCCGTGACCTACAAGCCCCTGTACGTCCGTTAGGCCGGTCCGATCACTTCCAGCGGATCGTTGGCCCCGCCGACAACGCCTGCGACGTCGCGGCATCACGCATCACCTGACGAAAAGGCGCCCAAAAGCAAAAAGGCCGCGGTTTCCCGCGACCCTTTCTTGCCTCTTGCCTCTTGTCTCGTCTAGTTCGCCAACCTCGCGGCGCTGGTGACCGGCACACGCACCGGCACCTTGACGGCTGCCGGGTCGATCGAGGCCTCGACGAGCTTCCACGAGTCACGTTCCTCGAGGATCTTCGCGGCAAACGACGTGTGCAGCGCGTGGCCGCCGCGGTGCGCCACCAGGTGGCCCATCACGGGGTAGCCGACCAGCGCGAGGTCGCCGAGCACATCAAGAATCTTGTGGCGGACGAATTCGTCCTCAAAGCGCAGCGCGTTGTTCAGCACGCCTGTCTCGCCGAGCACGATCGCGTTCTCGAGCGACCCGCCGAGCGCCAGGCCGCGCTGGCGCAGCATCTCGATCTCCTTCAGGAATCCGAAGGTCCGCGCGGGCGCGATCTCCTCGACGAACGTCTCCTCGTTGATGCGAAGCGTGCGGGACTGGTGGCGCAGGAGTGGATGAT
>JACPDI010000042.1 GCA_016184105.1 Acidobacteriota bacterium | reverse complement strand
CTGCTCAAGATTGGCGCGGTACGCGAAGGGATCTTGCGCAAGTCGTTCGTGCGCAACGGTGAGTACCTCGATCAAATTCTCTGGAGCATCATCCGGGAGGATTGGATGCAGGCGCACTCTAAGGCGGTTTGGGGTTCAGCGATTCACTGAAAATCACTGAGACTCGCGGTTCTCCAAATCTGCAAAGGACATGTCGTGACTGATTGGCGTTGGAAATGGGCGTGGCTTACGGCGATGCTGGCGCTGGTGCTCGCCTGGGGTGTACCGGCCGAGGCCGGAGCCCGCGGCAAGCGGGACGAGGCGCTGGACGCGCGCGTGAAGGCGGCGTCACAGGCTGAATACCGCGTCATCGTCGAGACCGTCGACCATTCGGCCCTCACGGGGGACAAGGCGCTCAAGCTCGCGGGCGGCAAGAAGCTGCGCCGGCTGGTGTCGTTCCCCGGCGAGGTCGCCGTGGTCACACCGGGGCAGCTCAGAAAGCTCGAGCAGGACCCCCTGGTGAAGGCTGTTTATCTGGATCGCGGGACGACCAGCCTCGCCGATCGCACCGGGACGACGACGGGCGCGACCTACGCGCGCGCGTCGCTCGGGCTCACCGGCCGCGGCATCGGCGTGGCGGTGATCGACTCGGGCATTACGGGCTGGCACGATGACCTCACCGAACGCGGCGTGGGGCAGCGCGTGTCGGCGTTCGTGGATTTGGTCGGCGGTCAGACCGCGGCCTACGACGATTACGGTCACGGCACTCATGTCGCCGGCATCATCGCCGGCAACGGCTACGATTCGTACGGCCGCTATGCCGGCGTGGCCCCCGGCACGAACCTCGTCGCGCTCAAGGTGCTCAACGGCCAGGGGGGCGGCTTCATGAGCGACGTGATCGCCGCCATCGACTGGACGATCGCGAACCGCCAGCAGTACAGCCTTCGCGTGATCAACCTGTCGGTCGGCGCGCCGGTCACCTCGTCATTCAAGACCGACCCGCTCGCGCACGCGGCGCGCCGCGCGGTGGAAGCCGGCCTCGTCGTCGTGACCGCCGCCGGCAACCGCGGCAGGAACGGCAGCGGGCAGATCCAGTACGGCGGGATCACGGCGCCCGGCAACTCGCCCTACGTCATCACCATCGGCAACCTGAACACGCAGGGTACCGTGCGCCGGTGGGACGACGTCGTGGCGGCGTCGAGCTCGCGCGGGCCGACGGCGTTCGACTACCTGGCGAAGCCGGACCTCGTGGCGCCGGGCACCGGGATCGTGTCGCTGAACGCGGCCGGCAGCACGCTGTCGGCGCAGCACCCCGAGGCGCTGGTCAACGGCAGCCGCGGCGTCGCTCCCGCGTACCTTTCCTTGTCTGGCAGCAGCATGGCGGCCCCTGTCGTGGCCGGCACCGTGGCCCTGATGCTCGAGGCGAACCCCTCCCTGACGCCGAATCTCGTCAAAGCCATCCTTCAATACACGTCCGAATGGCGTACCGGGGTTCATCCTCTAGCGCAAGGCGCCGGGCTGCTGAACTCGTTTGGCGCAATCACGCTCGCGCGCAAATTCGCCAACCCGACGGCGACGACGCCGAACGCGTCCATGTGGAGCCGCCACCTGATCTGGGGCAACTACATGGTCGCCGGCGGCGAACTCGATCCGGCGGCGAACGCCTGGGCCCTGAACATCGTGTGGGGCACGCTCTCGGCGGATGGCGACAACATCGTCTGGGGCACGCTGTCGGACGGCGGCGACAACATCGTCTGGGGCACGCTGTCAGCCGACGGCGACAACATCGTCTGGGGCACGCTCGCCATCGACGGCGACAACATCGTGTGGGGCACCGACTGCGGCGGCAACGACTGCCGCAATGTCGTGTGGGGCTCCGTCTCCGAAGGAGACAACATCGTTTGGGGGACCATCGATACGGGAGACAACATCGTCTGGGGGACGATGGTGGACGGTGACAACATCGTGTGGGGCACGGCCGAGGACGGTGACAACATCGTCTGGGGCACGGCTGCAGATGGTGACAACATCGTTTGGGGGACGAGCGGCGACGGCGACAACATCGTGTGGGGGACCGGCGACGCGCTCGTGATGTCGGAGACATCTCCGGAGGAGACCGCAGGGGACATGTTCGACGACCTTTTTGTCGCGCCACTTCCCGTCGTGACTGACGGCACCATTGGAGGGATCCTCTGATGGACAAGACGCCGTATCGCGACGTGGACGTGCTTCTCGACGTCGAAGCCGCGATGGCGAATGCCACGCAGGCGACGACCACCGACTGGCGGCATGCGCTGCCGGTTCTCGCGGGCGAGAAGGTGACGTTGCGGGAGCTGCGGCTCTCGGACGCTCCTTCGCTGCTCGCGATGCTTTCAACCGAGGAAGTGGCGCGGTTCATCTCGCCGCCTCCTACGACCGTCGAAGGCTTCGAGCGGTTCATCGCGTGGACGCACCGGGAGCGGGCGGCGGGCACGTACGCCTGCTTCGCCGTGGTGCCGCACGGCATGGACACGGCCATCGGGATCTTCCAGGTCCGCCAGCTCGAGCCCGGCTTCGCGACGGGCGAATGGGGCTTTGCCATCGGCTCCCCCTTCTGGGCCACGGGCGTGTTCGCGGACGGCGCCGCGCTGGTCGTCGAGTTTGCCTTCGACGTCCTGCACGCGCACCGGCTCGAGGCGCGCGCGGCCGTGCAGAACGGACGCGGCAACGGCGCCCTGCGGAAGATCGGCGCGCTGCAGGAAGGCATCCTGCGCAAGTCGTTCCTCCGCCACGGCGAATACCTCGACCAGATCCTCTGGACGATTCTCGACGAGGACTGGAGCCGGGGCCGCGCCGGCGCCCCGGCATCGGCCGAACGGGTTCACTGAGACACACTCCCTCCTGCACAGCGCCCCGGCGGCACATGTCCGCCGGGGCGTTTGTTTTTTCAGGCGCGGTTCGGTACGCTCGGGGCATGACCTTTTCCGGTGTGTTCCCCCCGGCGGTCACCCCCTTCAAGGACGGCGAGGTGGACCTGGCCGCGGCGCGGCGGAACGCGCGCGAGTACATGAAGACCGCGCTTCGCGGGGTCCTCGCCCTCGGCACCAACGGGGAAGCGGCCTATCTCGAGGGGGACGAGCCAGAGCGGTTGATCGCCGCGTTGCGCGAGGAAGTGCCGCGAGGTCGCCTGCTTCTCGCGGGTGCGGGGCGCGACTCCACGCGGGCCACGATTGCGGCCGTGCGGCAGGCGGCGGCCGCGGGTGCCGACGCCGTGCTGGTGCGCCCCCCGATGGCGTTCAAGTCGCAGATGACCGCCGGCGCGCTCGTCCGCCACTACTCGGCGGTCGCCGACGCGTCGACGGTGCCGGTGCTCCTCTACAACTTCCCCGCCGCATTCGGCGCCGAGCTGACGGTCGAGGCCATCCACGAGCTGTCCGAGCACCGCAACATCGCGGGGATCAAGGAATCCGGGCTCGAAGTCCTGAAGATCGCCGACGACGTGGCGCAGTGTCGAGCGGGCTTTGCCGTGCTGTGCGGCGCCGCGCCCGTGTTTTATCCGTCGCTCGCCGTGGGCGCCGCCGGCGGGATTCTCGCGGTCGCCTGCCTCATCCCCGACCTCTGCGTGCGTCTGTTCGAGCTGGCGCGCGACGGCCGGCACGATGAGGCGCGCGAGCTTCAAGCGCGTCTCACGCCGCTCGCCCGCACGGTGACGACGGTGTACGGCGTGCCCGGGCTGAAGGCGGCGATGGATCTCGCCGGGATGGCCGGCGGGGAGCCGCGCGCGCCGCTCGCACCGGCTTCCGCCGAGGCGGTGGCCACAATCAGGACGCAGCTCGCCGAACTGGGCGTGGCTGCGACAACGCCATGATCACTGTTCCCGAACGGCTGTTGCTGGGTCCCGGCCCGAGCCCCGTGCCGCGGCGGGTGCTCGACGCGATGTCGGCGCCCGTCCTGAGCCATCTCGATCCGGTCACGATGGCGATCCTCGACGACACGCGCGCGCGTCTCGCGCGGGCGTTCCGCGCGCCGGATCGCGCGCTCTCGCTGCTCATCTCCGGGACCGGGACATCCGGGATGGAGACGTGCGTCGCCAACCTGACCGCGCCGGGCACGCGCGCGGTCGCGGTGGTGAACGGCTATTTCGGCGACCGCCTCGCGCGGATGCTGGAGCGCTACGGCGCGCACGTGGACCGCGTGGAAGGGGAGTGGGGACGCGCGATCGATCCCGCCGACGTGCGCGCCGTTCTCGCGCGCACGAAGGCGGATCTTGTGACCATCGTGCACGCCGAGACGTCCACGGGCGTCCGGAATCCCGTGCAGGAGGTCGCCGCGCTGGCGCGCGAGCACGACGCGCTCGTCATCGTGGACGCGGTCACGTCGCTTGGGGCCGTGCCGCTCGACGTCGCGCGCTGGCAGATCGACGCCTGCTACAGCTGCAGCCAGAAAGGCCTGGGAGCGCCATCGGGGATGGCGCCGGTCACCTTCAGCCCCCGCGCGCTCGAGCGGCGCGTCGAGGCGCGCAGCTTCTATCTCGACCTGCGGCTGCTCGAGGACTACTGGCTGCACCGCAAGTACCACCACACGCTGTGCTCGTCGCTCCTCATCGCCGTCAACGAGGCGCTCCAGGTTGTCGAGGAAGAAGGGCTGGAGGCGCGCTGGCGCCGCCACGAGCGGTGCCATGGCGCGCTGGCGTCGGGCCTGTCGGCCATCGGGCTCGCGCTGCTCCCGTCCGAGCAGGACCGGCTCTGGAATCTGAACGCGATCCGGGTGCCCGCCTCCCTCGAAGGCTCCGCGGAAGCGGCGGTGCGCCAGCATCTGCTGAACGAATCGGGCATCGAGATCGGCGCCGGCCTCGGTCCGCTCGCGGGAAAGATCTGGCGGGTCGGCATCATGGGCGCGGGCGCGACGCCCGAGATCGTCGCGCGCTTCCTCGCCGCGTTCGAGCGCGCGCTTGCCGCGGCCGGCTACAAGCTCGACGCTGGCGCGTCCGTCGAGGCGGCATCCCGGCTGTTGTAACTGCGTCCGGCATCGCCGTTGCAGCCGGACACCCCAGGTGGACCGTATGCAGACACAACTCTCCGCGTTCGCGTGCGCGCTGTCGCTGTCGGCGGGCCTTGCCGCCGGGACCGGCTGCGCCACCAATCCTGCGACGGGCAAGAAGGAATTCTCGCTCATGAGCGAGGAGCAGGAGATCGCGACGGGCAGGCAGCTCGACGCCGAAGTCCAGCGCCAGATGGGGCCGTACAACGACGCCGAGCTGCAGCGCTACGTCAGCGACCTCGGCATGCGCCTCGCGCGCGTGTCGCCGCGCCCGAACCTCCCGTGGAAATTCACCGTCGTCAACCAGCCGGCCGTCAATGCGTTCGCCCTGCCGGGCGGATTCATCTACATCACGCGCGGAATCCTGCCGTTCCTCGACGACGAGGCGGAGCTCGCGGGCGTGCTCGGCCATGAGATCGCGCACGTCACCGCTCGCCACTCCGCGCAGCAGTACACCAAGGCGACGAGCGCCGGCATCGGCGTCACGCTGCTCAGCATTTTCGTGCCCGAGGCGCGGCCGTTCCAGGGGCTGACCGAGACGGCGCTCGGCGCGCTGTTCCTCAAGTACGGGCGCGACGCGGAGAACCAGGCCGACGAGTTCGGCGCGCAATACTCCGCGAAGGCCGGATGGGATCCCCGCGGCGTCGCGGGGATGCTGACGACGCTGGCGAGGCTGGATGAGGCGAGCGGCAGCCGCAAGGGGGTGCCGAACTGGCTGTCCACGCACCCGGCGCCCGCCGACCGCGTCGAGCACGTCCAGCAGATCGTGCAGAAGATCGGCGCGAGCCCGACGGCGGGCTCCGGCGAGCGCGACCGCGCCGGGTTTCTGCGCCGCGTGGACGGCGTGATCTACGGCGACAGCCCCGAGGAAGGGATTGTCCGCGGCAACGAGTTCCTGCACGCCGACCTGCGATTCGCCCTGACGTTCCCCCGCGGCTGGGACGTGCAGAACTCACCGCAGCAGGTGGTTGCCAAGGCGCCGGATGCGGACGCGTACGTGCTCCTGCAGCTCGTGGCGCAGCCCCAAGGGTCGATCGAGCAGATCGCGGTCCGCGGGATGCAGAACGCCGGCTTTCGGGCGGTTGACGGGAACCGCACACAGGTGAACGGGCTCGACGCGTTCGTCGGGACGTACCAGGGGAACATGCAGGGGCTCGGCAGCTCGCTCGTGCGCGCCGCGCATGTGGTCCACGAGAAGCGCGTGTACCTGGTGGCCGGCATTGCGCCGCGCCAGCTGTTTCCGCGCGCGGAGGACGACTTGAATCGTGCCGTCGGATCGTTCCGCCCGCTGTCGCGGCAGGAGGCCGCCGGCATCCAGCCGAATCGCGTGGACCTGTACACCGTGCGCGAGGGGGACACGTGGCCGTCGATCGCGTCGCGCGCCTCGAGCGGGACCATCAAACCGTCCACGCTCGCGATCATGAACCATTACGAGCCCGGCCAGGCGCCGCCTCCGGGCGCCCGGATCAAGATCGTCGTGGCGGGCTGATCGGTATAATCCGCGAATGCGGCGCGTGGGCCGGGCACTCCTCGCGATCCCGGCCATCTCCTTTGCCATCCTCGTCTACGTCTGGATCACGCTGCCCGACGTGCGGCCGCTGCGCGAGCGGAATCCTCAGACGACCGCGTTCATCGAGTTGCGCGCGCGCGAGGCGCGCGCGCGGGGGGAGACTCCCAGGCGCGTGCAGCGGTGGGTCTCGTACAACCGCATCGCGGACTCGCTGAAGCGGGCGGTGCTCGTCGCGGAAGACGCGCTGTTCTGGCAGCACGAGGGGGTGGACCTCGAGCAGATGCAGAAGTCGTTCGAGATCAACCTCGCGCAGGGCAAGATCGCGCGCGGCGGCAGCACGATCACCCAGCAGCTCGCGAAGAACCTGTACCTGTCGCCGTCGAGAAACCCGGTGCGCAAACTGCGCGAGCTCATGATCGCGCGCCGCCTCGAAGCGGAGCTGAGCAAGCGCCGCATTCTCGAGTTGTATTTGAACGTGATCGAGTGGGGCGATGGCGTGTACGGCGCCGAGGCCGCGGCGCGCACCTACTTCCGAAAGGCGGCCGCCTGGCTGTCGCCGCCGGAGGCGGCGCTGCTGGCCGGCGCGATTATCAACCCGCGCACCTTCAGCCCCGCGCGTCCCAATGGACGGCTGCGGGCGCGGCAGCGTCTGATCCTCAGACGCATGCGGTACTTCGAACCGCCGCCGCCCGCTCCTGGGGAGCCAGCGCCGCCCGCCGTACCGATCGAGCCGCTGCCTGTGGCGCCCGGTGAGGCGCTGCCGGTCGAGCCCCCGCCGCTTCCGCCGGTGAAGCCGATCCCGGAGAAGCCGATCCCGTGAAAAAAGCGTGAAAAACCGAGCTCTTCCAGCGAAAGACCGCCCTGTACACCTTGACACCAGGGCGCCGGGATCCGTATAGTCGCATCGTTCCCCTTCGACTCCGCACAACTTCAGGAGACACCGCGACGTGCCACGGGTGTGTGCGCGTGCGGCGTTCGTCGATGCTCAACTACACTGAGCAGCTCTGGCGGCTCATGAACGACATCGTGTCGTGTGTGCCGAAGCTTTCATTCATCGATCCGCAGGAGATCTTCGTCTTCGGCCGCTTCGGCCGTCGCGGCGCCGACGGCGCGTTCGCGACGTGCCACAGCCTGAACCTCCCCAACAGCGAACCCGGCTATTACTTCTGGCGCGACCGCGCCACCGGCTCGCTGACGCGCCGCTCGGAGTGGTTCGTCACGAAAACCCCCGAGCTGCGGATCGAGGGGCAGCGGATCAAGTACATGATCTCGTTCGTCCTGCCGCGCTTCTGCGAGCAGGCGCTGCCGAAATCGCGCAAGGCGGGGTTCTACGCACCAGGGGCCGAGCCGTGGATCGCCAAGCTCGACACCGTCATCCACGAGCTGTACCACATCGATCCCGAAGATGCGGGGCTGCGCAAGTTCATCGCCGCCGACGGGACCCGCCTCGAGAAGTCACACGGCCCGGATTTCTACCCGCAGGTCGCGGAGATGGTGCGGTCTTACCTGGCAAGCGCGCCGGACCCGGCGCGGTACGAGTTCCTCAAGTACGATTTCGCCGGGCTCCGCGCGCGGTACGGGACGGTGGTCTGCACGACGTTCCGCAACTTCCCGTCGTTCCCACAGCGGTATGTCGAGCCGCTGCCCGAGCAGCCGCTCGCGCTCGAGCCCAACGTGGCCGGCGTGCCGGTGGAGCCGATTCGGCGCAAGGCGCAGCCGCCGCTCTACACGGAGCGCGACATCGCGTTCCGCGAGTTCACCGGCGACGGCACGCGAAGGCTGTCTGCCTGAAGGGCACGTCAAGGACGCTCCACCCTCCTCGCCCCCTGGAAGCGCTCGCGCCAGTACGGCGCGCTGAGGCTCTCCACGCGGACCGCGCCGCGCTCGCTCGGCGCGTGGATGAAGCGCCCGTCGCCGAGCGCGATGGCCACGTGCGACGGTTTCCCTCCCGAGATTCTGAAGAAGAGCAGATCGCCGGCGGCGGCCGTGCCCGAATCAATCCCGGTTGTCGCCGCGAACTGCTGCGTGACCGTGCGCGGCAGCGCGATCGCAAACTGCGCGAAGACGAACTGCACGAGGCCGCTGCAGTCGAACCGGTCCGGCCCGGCGCCTCCCGCCGCGTACGGCCGTCCCTGCAGCGCGAGCGCGGAGTTCACGACCGCCGCGCCCAGCGCAGGTTCGGCCGCTGTCTCTTCGCCTTCGGTCCTGGCCGCGTCAGGGATCCGGGGGAACGGTTCCGGCCGTGCCGAGTGGCTCGCGCAGGCGGCGGAGAACGCCGTCACGAGAATGACACCGGCAACCGCGACGCGCGGGTCCATCATCAATATTCTCGTCCGGTTGCGCTGTAAACTCTAGAGTCAGGGCCGGTTACAGTCCTGCACGGTTGACACCCCGGCCGCGCATCCGTCACAATGACTCAGCCATGGAGCAGACGCTCCTTCTGAACGCGACGTTCGAGCCTCTGAAGGTCGTTCACTGGCAGAAGGCCGTCACCCTCTGGTGCCAGGGGAAGGTGGAGATCGTTTCGGTCTACGACCGGGAGATCCATTCCGTCTCCTTCACCTTCAAGCTCCCGTCCGTCATCCGGCTGCTCCGGTTCGTTCACATCAAGCGGCGCGTGGATTACGTGCCCTTTTCGCGCGCGAACATCTACGCGC
Organism: Acidobacteriota bacterium; assembly: GCA_016184105.1. Classification (NCBI taxonomy): domain Bacteria; kingdom Pseudomonadati; phylum Acidobacteriota; species Acidobacteriota bacterium. The sequence goes on along the minus strand of JACPDI010000042.1, from coordinate 6,780 downwards.
GCGACGATTACAGCTGCCAGTATTGCGGCGAGGTGTTTCCCACGAGCGACCTGACGTTCGACCACGTCGTGCCGGTCGCGCACGGCGGCCGCAAGGACTGGGAGAACATCGTCACCTGCTGCGTCACCTGCAATCGCCGGAAGGGAGGGCGCACGCCCGAACAGGCCGGCATGCGGCTCATCCGGCATCCGCGGCGGCCCGAGAAGGCGCCGGCCCTTCGCATCACGATCGGGCTCCGGAACGCGCCGGAAAGCTGGCGCGATTACATCTACTGGAACGTCTCGCTGGACGACACATAATAGGCGGGTTTGCCACCGGTTCCCTCGATGACCGCGCTCTCGCCGGTCTGGGCCGTTGAGGGAGGACGTGTCGCGATTTTCGGCGACCGCCTCCTCTCGAGCCCGGACTCGGTACCTGCCGTGCGTGTCGGCGAGATCGATGCCCGCGTCGTGCGCGCATCCGCTTCGCAAATCGACATCCTGATCCCGGGTGGCGTCGAGGGACGGCAGCCGGTGCGCCTCGCGGACGTGCCCGGGGCCGCCGCCTTCGTGGAGATCGGCGCGCCGATCGCCACGGGCGTGCATCTGGTGGACAACCCGGTGTTCGATCGCCGCGGCGCGCTGTACGCGACCTTCAGCGGCACGCGCTCGCAACGGTCCGCGGTGACCATCTACCGCCTGCCGGCCGATCGCGCCCGCGAGCCACTCGTCAGCGCGATCGCGCATCCCACCTCGCTCGCCGTCGGGCCCGACGGCGCGCTTTACGCGACGGATCGATTCGAGAGCGCGCTGTACCGCGTCGACATGGATGGTCATGTCGAGACGGTCGCGACCGACCTCGGCGCGCCGTGCGGCATCGCGTTCGCCCCCGATGGCGCGCTGTACATCGGGGATCGATCGGGGCCGATCCTGCGGCTCGACTCGAGCGGCGTGCGGACGACTGTGGCGACGCTGCCCGCATCCGTCGCCGCGTTCCATCTGGCGTGGGGGCCGGACGATCATCTCTACGCCGCCGCGCCGACGCTCGGCACCTCCGACCGCGTCTACCGCGTCTCGCCGGACGGCGAGGTCGAGCCGCTGCCGCCTTCCTTCGGGCGGCCGCAGGGCATCGCATTCGACCGCCACGGGCGCTTGTACGTTTCCGAGGCGCTCGCCGGCGCCAGCGGCGTCTACCGGGTGTCGCTCGCCGACTATGCGGTCGAGAAAGTCGTCGCGGCGCCCGGCGTGATCGGCCTGGCGTTCGATCCCTCCGGCGGCCTCGTCGTCGCGTCGAGCGGCGTGCTGCATCGCCTCGCCGTCGCGGTGTGATCCGTTCGACCGTTGGCGATGACGGCGACCTCTTTCGGCCTGTGTCCTTGATATAGACTCTTCCGTCATATGTCCCAATTGTTCCGGAGACAGGCGATCGCCGATCTCCTCCAGGACAGCGATGCCACGGGGCTCAAGCGCGCGCTCGGGGCTGGAGATCTGATCATGCTGGCGATCGGCGCGGTGATTGGCGCCGGCATTTTCTCGTCGATCGGCACCGCGGCCGCCGGAGAGACGCTGCCGAACGGCGCCATCGTACGCTACGGCGCCGGCCCGGCACTCGTCTTCTCATTCATTCTGCTGGGCGGCGTGTGCGGCCTCGCGGCGCTGTGCTACGCGGAGCTCGCCGCGATGATCCCGCGGGCCGGAAGCGCCTACACGTACTCCTACGCGACGCTGGGGGAGCTGGTGGCCTGGATCATCGGCTGGGACCTGATCCTCGAATACGCCGTCGGCAACATCGCGGTCGCGATCGCCTGGAGCGGGTACTTCACGTCGCTGCTCTCAGGCTTCGGCGTCGCACTGCCCGATTACCTGACGCACGGGTACCGGACGGCGCTCCTCAGCTCTGACCCGGCGGTGCACGGGCTGCTTCAGGCCGCGCCGCGCCTGGCGGGGATCCCCGTCCTGCTGAACGTGCCGGCCGCGGTCATCGTGCTCGCGATCACATGGCTCCTGTACATCGGCGTGCGCGAGAGCGCGCGCGCGAACAACATCATGGTGGTCGTCAAGCTGCTGGTGCTCGGCTTTTTCGTCGCGCTCGGCAGCCTGCACATCGACCCGGCGAATTATCGGCCCTTCGCCCCCAACGGGTGGGCGGGCATCCACCAGGGGGCCGCGATCGTCTTTTTTGCCTATATCGGCTTCGATGCCATTTCCACTGCGGCTGAAGAGACCCGCAACCCGCAGCGGAACATGCCGATCGGCATCCTCGGGGGACTCGCCATCTGCACGCTGATTTACGTCGTGGTCGGCGTCGTGGCCACCGGCCTCGTGCCGTACCAGCAGCTGAGGGCGGCCGACCCGCTGGCCAGGGCGCTCGACGTGGCCGGTCTGCCGATGGCCAGCTGGATCGTCGCCTTCGGCGCGGCGATCTCGCTCACCGCGGTGCTGCTCGTGTTCCAGTACGGGCAGCCGCGGATTTTCATGGCGATGGCGCGCGACGGGCTGCTCCCCGCCTGGGCATCGAAGATTCATCCCAAGTACCGGACGCCCCACGTGACGACGGTCGTCACCGGCCTGCTCGTGGCGCTCGGCGCCCTCGTGATGGACGAGAACGAGATCTACGACCTCACGAACATCGGGACGCTCTCCGCGTTCGCGATCGTCTGCACCGGCGTGCTCGTGCTGCGCTACACGGAGCCGGATCGTCCCCGTCCGTTCCGGGTACCGTTTGTCTGGCCGGTGGCGATCGCGGGGGCCGCCGCCTGCGTGTACACGATGTCGGGCCTGCCCGTGCGCGCGTGGGAGCGTTTCGGGATCTGGCTCGCCGTCGGGCTCATCTTTTACGTGTCGTACGGATACACGAACAGCAAGCTCAGGCAGCGATAAGGGGGACAGTCACACTTTCGGCGGCGGCCGCCGCCGAAAGTGTGACTGTCCCCCTTATCGCTGCCGAACGGCCGAACCTGCTAGAATACTTGTTTCACCGCTCCCCGAAATCTCCTGCTGATGGGCCACGACTGGATTGCCGTACGCGGCGCTCGCGTCCACAACCTCAAGAACATCGACGTCGATCTGCCGCGCAACCGGCTGGTCGTCCTGACCGGGCTCTCCGGGTCGGGCAAGTCGTCGCTCGCCTTCGACACGATCTACGCCGAGGGGCAGCGCCGCTACGTCGAGTCGCTGTCGGCGTACGCGCGGCAGTTCCTCGAGCAGATGGAGAAGCCGGACGTCGACCTCATCGACGGCCTGTCGCCGGCGATTGCCATCGAGCAGAAGACCACCGGCTCCAACCCGCGGTCCACCGTCGGCACCGTCACCGAGATCTACGATTACCTGCGGCTCCTCTTCGCCAACATCGGCGTGCCGCACTGCCCGAACTGCGGCCGCGAGATCGCGTCGCAGTCGCTCGAGCGCATCGTGGACATGGTGATGCTGAACCCGCCCGAGGAGCGCATCAACGTGCTCGCGCCGATCGTGCGAGGCCGCAAGGGGGAGTTCAAGAAGGAGCTCACCGCGCTCGGGGCCCGCGGCTTCACCCGCGTGCGCGTCGATGGTGAGCTCAAGTCGCTGGACGAGGACATCAAGCTCGATCGGCGGCGCAACCACACGATCGAGGTCGTCGTCGATCGGCTGGTGCTCAAGGGCGGGATCGAGAAGCGGCTCGCCGACTCGGTCGACATCGCGCTCAACCTCGCCGACGATGTGGTGATCATCAATACGTGGAGGGGCGGCGATCGGCTGTTTTCGCGCCGCCTGGCGTGCACCGCGTGCGGCATCAGCATGCCGGAGATGACGCCGCGCGCCTTCTCGTTCAACTCGCCGCACGGCGCGTGCGTCGAGTGCCAGGGGCTCGGCTCGATCTACGACTTCGATCCCGGCCGCCTCGTGCCCGACGAGAGCCTCACGTTGATGGACGGCGCCATCGCGCCCTGGGCGAAGGGGGACCGGAAGCTGGTGCGCGAGGCCCTGACCGCCCTCGCGAGAAACTTCGGGATCGACCCGACTGTCCCCTTCGCCAGGCTGCCGAAGAAGCAGCGTGACGTGCTCTTCTACGGCCCGGGCCACGGCCGCCGCACCAATGGAGACGAGAAGTCCGCCGCGCGGCGGCGCGCGAAGCTCGACCCGTTCGGCGCGGGATTCGAGGGGCTCGTGCCGAACCTGCGGCGGAGGTACGAAGAGGGGACTTGGGCCGACCAGGAGGCCCTCGAGCCCTACCGCGCCCTGCGCCCGTGCCCCGACTGCGAGGGACGGCGGCTGAAAGCGTCCAGCCGATCCGTGCGCCTCAAGGGGCGCACGATGGCGGAGTACGTGGACCTGCCGGTGTCCGACGCGCTGAACGTCTTCAACGAGCTGGAGCTGACCGGGCGCGAGACGCTGATTGCCGGCCGCATCCTGCGCGAGATCCGGGATCGCCTTCGTTTCCTCAACGACGTGGGCGTCGGCTACCTGACGCTCGGCCGGAGCGCAGCGACGCTGTCGGGAGGCGAAGGGCAGCGCATCCGCCTTGCCACGCAGATTGGATCGACGCTCACCGGCGTCCTCTACGTGCTCGACGAGCCCTCGATCGGCCTGCACCAGCGCGACAACCGGAAGCTCCTCGCCGCGCTGTCGCGGCTGCGCGACCTCGGCAACACCGTGATTGTTGTCGAGCACGACGAGGAAACGATCCGCACGGCCGACTACGTGGTCGACCTTGGTCCAGGAGCCGGCGAGCACGGGGGGCAGGTGATCTTTCAGGGCACGCCGCGCGAGCTGATCGCGAAGGCGGCCGACTCGGTGACGGGCATGTACCTGCGCGGCGAGCGCACGATCGAAATGCCCGCGTCGCGCCGGAAGCCGGAGCGCGGTGAGGTCGTGATCCGCGGCGCGCGCGCGAATAACCTGAAGAACCTGGACGTCGGCATTCCCCTCGGGCTGTTTGTGGCGATCACCGGCGTGAGCGGCAGCGGCAAGTCCACACTGGTGAACGAGATTCTGTACCGCGCCCTGGCCAGGACGCTCTACCGCGCGGCCGACGAGCCGGGCGCGCACGCCGCGATCGAGGGCATCGAGCTCATCGACAAGGTGATCCAGATCGATCAGTCCCCCATCGGGCGCACGCCGCGATCGAACCCGGCCACCTACACCGGGCTGTTTACCTTCATCCGCGAGCTGTTCGCGTGGCTGCCCGAATCCAAGGCGCGCGGATTCAGGCCCGGGCGGTTCTCGTTCAACGTGAAGGGGGGACGCTGCGAGGCCTGCCAGGGAGACGGCGTCATCGCAATCGAAATGCACTTCCTGCCCAACGTCTACGTCACCTGCGAAGAGTGCAAGGGGCGGCGCTACAACCGCGAGACGCTCGACATCAAGTACCGCGGCAAGTCGATCGCCGACGTGCTCGACCTGACCGTGGACCAGGCGCTGCCGCTGCTCGAGAACTTCCCGGCGATCGCAACCAAGCTGCGCACGCTGCAGGACGTCGGGTTGGGGTACATCGAGCTGGGGCAGTCGGCAACCACCCTGAGCGGCGGAGAGGCGCAGCGCGTGAAGCTCTCGAAGGAGCTGTCGCGGCGCGGCACGGGGCGGACGCTCTACATCCTTGACGAGCCGACCACCGGGCTGCACTTCGACGACACGAAGAAACTCCTCGATGTGCTGAACAAGCTCGTCGACCAGGGCAACACGATCGTCGTCATCGAGCACAACCTCGACGTGATCAAATCGGCGGACTGGATCGTCGATCTGGGTCCCGAGGGAGGCGGGAGCGGCGGCCGGGTGATCGCACAGGGAACGCCGGAGCAGGTCGCCCGCGCCCGCGACTCGGCGACAGGCGTCTTTCTTTCGAATCTGTTTGATACGGGACCTTCAAAAGCCGCTGTGGTACAATAGCCACACTCTTGCGGGCGTGGGGTGTGGCTGCTCAGCCACAAATCCGTGATTCCGTCGCCGTTGCCGAACGTGATTTTTTCCGATAGACACCCACGCCATCAACAACTTACAGGCCCGCACGGGAAACAGCTCATCCTGGCAGTTGCTTTGCTCACTGGGCTACCGCTCTCCCCTTCTCCGTCGAGACCCTGATGAGCGCTCAGCGCACCCTCCGTCGATCGATTTCGTGTGCCGGGATCGGCCTGCACTCCGGCAACAAAGTGACCCTTTCCCTGAAGCCGGCGCCGGCTGATTACGGGATCCGTTTCGTGCGCACCGACCTGGCCGGGCTGGAAATTCCGGCGACCGTCACGCACCTGGGCGGCATCGCGTACGCGACCGCGTTGGCGCGGGAGACCGGCTCGGTCGAGACGGTCGAGCACCTTCTTGCCGCGCTGTCCACGCTCGGTGTGGACAACGTGCGCATTGAGCTTGACTATCCCGAAGTGCCGATCATGGATGGCAGCGCCGCGCCGTTCGTGTACCTCGTGCACGAGGCGGGGGTGAAGCGGTTGCCCGCGCCGCGCCGGTACCTGAAGGTGATCCGGCCGATCGCGCTCTCGCAGGGCGACAAGCACATCGCGCTGTATCCGTCCGATCACTTCAAGGTGACCTACAGCATCAGCTTCGATCATCCACTCCTGCGCCACCAGTCCCGCACGCTTCGCATCAACGAGGAGACGTTCGTCGAGGAGATCGCGCCGGCGCGCACGTTCGGGTTCCTCAAGGAAGTCGAGACGCTGCGCCAGAAGGGGCTCGCCCTTGGCGGCTCGCTCGACAATGCGGTCGTACTCGGCGAGACCAGCGTCCTCAACAACGCGCTCCGGTTCGAGGACGAGTTCGTCCGGCACAAGATCCTCGACGTGATCGGCGATCTGGCGCTCGTGGGCCATCCGCTGGT
>JACPDI010000041.1 GCA_016184105.1 Acidobacteriota bacterium | reverse complement strand
GATCGTCTGCGCCGCCGAGTTCGTGTGCAGCGTTCCAAATGTAAGATGGCCCGTCTCCGCGATCCTCAGGGCCGCCTCGATCGTCTCCAGGTCGCGCATCTCGCCGATGAGCACGATGTCCGGGTCCTCGCGCAGCGCGGCCCGTAGCGCCGCCGTGAACGAGTTCGTGTCGCTGTGCAGCTCGCGCTGGTTCACCACGCACGACTTGTGCGGGTGGATGTACTCGATCGGGTCCTCGATCGTGAGGATATGGTCGTGGCGCTCGTTGTTGATCTTGTCGATCATCGCGGCCAGGGTCGTGGACTTGCCGCTCCCGGTCGGGCCGGTGACGAGCACCAGGCCGCGCGGCCGCTCGGCCAGCGTCGCAATGACCGCCGGCAGCCCCAGCTCCTCGAATGTCTTGATGCGCTCGGGAATGACACGGTACACCGCGGCCACGGCGCCGCGCTGGTTGAACACGTTGCACCGGAAACGCGCCAGCCCGCGGATCCCGAACGAGAAGTCCAGCTCCAGGCTTTCCTCGAACCGTTTCTTCTGCGAGTCGGTGAGCACGCTGTAGGCGAGCTGCTTGGTCTCGGCCGGCGTCAGCACGGGCAGATCCAGCGGCTGGAGCTTGCCGTGAATCCGTATCTGCGGCGGCGTGTTCGTGGTCAGGTGCAGGTCGGACCCGTCCAGGTCAACCAGCGCTTTCAACAGATCCGGAAGTGTCGCCATGCCTGTTTGCCTTTTCCCTTTTTCCTTGTCCCTTGTCCCTTGTGCCGTGTGCCTTACCTGACCGTCTCCCGCACGACCTCTTCGATCGTCGTGACACCCTCTTTGACCTTCAGCAGCCCGCTGCGGCGGAGCGAAATCATGCCTTCCTCCACCGCCTTCTTCCGCAGCTCGAGCCCGGAGGCGCCGACCAGGATCAGCTCGCGCAGTTCGTCGGTGATCTCCATCACCTCGTACAGGCCGACGCGTCCCTTGTACCCGGTGCCGTTGCACTTCTCGCAGCCGGCCCCCTTCTTCGGGACGACGTGCTTCGCCTCCTCCGCCGTGAAGCCCGCCTCCTTCAGTCCCTCGGCCGGCAGCGCGTGGTCTTCCTTGCAGTTGGAGCACACGCGCCGCACGAGGCGCTGCGCGCAAATCAGGTTGACGGAACTGGCCACCAGGAACGGCTCGATGCCCATGTTCATCAGGCGGTTGATCGTGCTCGGCGCGTCGTTGGTGTGCAGCGTGGAGAGCACGAGGTGGCCCGTGAGCGCCGCCTTCACGGCGATTTCCGCCGTTTCGAAATCGCGGATCTCGCCGACCAGGATGATGTTCGGGTCCTGCCGGAGGAAGGAACGCAGCGCCGCGGCGAAGTTCAGCCCGATGTTCTCGCGGATCTGCACCTGGTTGACCCCCACGAGGTTGAACTCGACGGGGTCTTCGGCCGTCATGATGTTCGTTTCCGACGTGTTGATCTTGGAGATCGAGGAGTAGAGCGTGTTCGTCTTGCCGCTGCCCGTCGGACCGGTGACGAGCACCATGCCCCACGGCTTCAGGATCGCCGTCTCGAACTTCTTGAGCGACTCCGCCTCGAAGCCCAGCCTCGTCATGTCGAGCATGAGCTTGTCCTTGTCGAGGAGCCGGAGCACGATCTTCTCGCCGAACAGCGTGGGCAGGCACGAGACGCGGAAGTCGATTTCCTTCTGGCCGACGTTGTCGGCAAACCGGATCTTGATGCGGCCGTCCTGCGGCAGCCGCTTCTCGGCGATGTCGAGCTTCGCCATGATCTTGAGGCGCGACGTGATCGCGTCGCGGAACTTCATGGCGGTCTGCATGATGTTGTAGAGGATGCCGTCGATCCGGAACCGGACCCGGAACTCCTTCTCGTACGGCTCGATGTGGATGTCGCTGGCGCCCTTCTGGATGGCGGAGATCAGCATCAGGTTCACGAGCCGGATGACCGGCGCCTCGCCGCTCTGCTTCTCCAGCGCCCCGACGTCGATCTGGTCCAGCTCCTCGAGCACCTCGACGTCTTCGTCGCCGACCTGCGACACCTCCTCGAGCGCCCTGGTCGCGAACTCGAGCGAGACGCCCTGGCCCTGCCCGTCCCCCTTCGCCCCGCCCGCGGGGGCAGCCGCCGCAATGTAGTACTTCGAAATCGCATCCAGAACCGCGGTTTCCGACGCCACGACGGGCTCGACGTTGTAGCCCGTCATGAACTTGATGTCGTCCATGGCGAACACGTTCGTCGGGTCCGTCATCGCAATGGTCAGCGTGGCGCCGGCGCGCGAGAGCGGAATGATCTGGTACTTGTGCGCCGTGTCGGACGGAACCAGCTTGATGACGGTCGGATCGATGTCGAACTGGTGCAGGTTGATGGAGGGAACGCCGTACTGCTTCGAGAGGAGCGCCGTGATCTCCTCGTCCTTGACGAACCCCAGCTTGACGAGATTGAACCCGAGCTTGCCGCCGTTCTGCTTCTGGTAGTTCAGCGCCTCCTGCAGCTGGGCAGGCGTGATGCGCTTCTCTTTGAGCAGCAGCTCGCCGATGCGGACAGCCATTTAGATGCGGACCACTCCCTCACGTGAAGGCGCGTTGTGCTCTGGGGAAAGGGTATTGTCGCCCGCTCTGACATTTTTTGTCAAGACAGAACAGTAATTGTCACCGCGTGCAAGTATGTGTAGATGCGGACGTTGGAGGTGCAGACGCCGGCCTTCAGGCCTGCGGACACCGGCGACCTTAGTACGCCACTCGCCCCGCCACCCCCCAACGGCTGTCATTGTCCTGGCCTTGGCTCCAAAACCCATCCACCCAGATGCCCGGCCGCACCGCGATGCTGCCGCCCAGGGCGAATACCCTTTCGCCCTCCGAGCGCGTCGTCGTGCGGACTCCTCCCCGGAGCGCAAATCGGGGCAGCCAGCGGCGCTCGATGCCAACCGCCACCCGGCGTCCGGCGAGGTCTTCGCGCTGCTCGGTCAAATCTACGTCGGCCGAGAGCGTCGTCTCCGCTCCGAGGGCAAGCGCAACGCCGGCGCGCGCCTGGCGCTCGAGCATGAACCTCTGGCCGTCCACCGCCCTGAACGACGGCTCTGCCAGGTGGCGCACGGTGAGCCCCGCCCGCAGCGCGCCGGCGTTCCAATGGATCCCCAGGTCGGCATCGAACCTGTTGGTCGCGCGCCCCACAAGGTCGGCTGCCCGGTCGAGCACCACGCCGGTTCCCCCCTCCACCTCCATCCCGGCGGCGGCCACGCCGCGGACGAATTTCAGCGTGGATCCGACGACGAGGGCGCTCGTGAGCGAGTGCGCCAGCGTCACTCCCGTCTGGTGCGTGACGAGCGACCGCACTGGGGTATTGCCGCTTTCTCGGCCGATCCGTTCGCCTGCTGCAGGCACAGCCGTGTACCGGGTTCGGTAGTACGAGAGGCCCAGCGGTGGAGTCGCGAGGGCGAACCCGGTCACGCTCTGGTCGATTGCCGAACGCGCCAGCCGCGACGGGTCGGGGTCCGGCTCACGGCGGCGCGCCTGTCTCTCCAGGATCAGGTTGAAGAACGGCCCGCTTGCCAGACCCGCCGGATTCCACCACGCCGCGGCCGCATCGTCTGCCACGGCAACAAAGGCCCCCCCCAGCCCGAGGGCGCGGACGCCGGCTTCCTCAAAAGGTTGGGCGAGTGCCCTTCCATCGCTGCCCAACAGCAGTGCCAAAACCGTCAGCAGCGTGCGTTTTTGTCGGGACATGAGGCCAGATTATCCGAAATCGAAACCGCCAGAACGGCCGCTTCGTATAACCATCTGGAGTACAATTTGGATGAGGGCTCCGCCTTGCGGGACCCGGCCTTTCTACTCACCCGAGAGACCCGCCATGCCGACATCACTCGCTGACACAGGGCCGAGCCCTGCCCGGTCTGGCGTTCTGGCCAGGCTTATCGGGATCGTTTTTTCTCCCCGCGCGACCTTCGAGCAGGTCGTGGCCCAGCCGAAATGGCTGGGCGCGATGGTCATCATCTTGCTGACGATGGGGGTCATTTCCTTCGTCTTCATGAGCACGGAGGTTGGGCAGGAGGCGGTGCTGGCCAAGCAGTTGGACAGCATGGAAGCCTTCGGGATGGAGGTCACCCCCGAAATCGAGTCCCGCCTCGAGCAGGGGATCGGGCGCGTGAAATATTTCGGCGTGCTCAACGGTCTGGCCTGGGGGCTGCTGCTGGCGGCGATCGCCGGCATCCTGTTCGTGGTGTTCAACGCGGCGCTGGGAGGCGCCGCGAGCTTCAAGCAGGTCTTCGCGGTCACGGTCTACTCGTCGGTCATCACGCTGGTGCAGCAGCTCTTTTCGACGCCGATCGCGTACGCGCGCGGGTCGCTCGACAGCTCCACGAACCTGGCGGTCTTCTTCCCGATGCTGGACGACACGTCGTTTTTCGCGCGCCTGCTCGGCACGATCGACCTGTTCTGGATCTGGTGGTTTGCCGTCCTGGCGATTGGCCTGGCGGTGCTGTACCGGCGCCGCACGCAGCCGATTCTCACGACGTTTCTGGGCATCTACGCGCTGATTGCGATTGTGATTGTGATTGCCGCGGTGATGGCCGGCCGTAACGGATAACTCATGAAGATGTCGCGGAACAAGATCATCATCGCCGTTGTCGTTGTTCTCGCCCTCGCAGCGATCGCGATTGCGAATCTCGCGTTCAGGCGGAACGACGCGGTCACCGTCGACGCGGAAGCCATCAGGCGGCACCGGCTCGAGGCGATTGTCTCGGCCTCGGGCAAGATCCAGCCGAAGCGCTCGGTCAACATCAGCGCCGACACGATGGGGCGCGTCGTCGACCTCGCGGTCGAGGAGGGCCAGAACGTCACGCGCGGCCAGTTCCTGCTGCAGATCGACCCGCGCAACCTGCAGACGCGCGTCGAGAGCGGCGAGGCGGGCGTCCGCGCCTCGCAGGCGCAGCTCGAGCAGATGCGCGTGGCGCTGGAATCGGCGCGCACCGCGTACACGCTCGCCCAGGATACGGTCGCGCGCCAGCGCGAGCTCTGGAAGCAGGGCCTCACGACGAAGGAAAACCTCGATCGCGCCGAGACCGAGGCGCGCCAGCGCGAAATCGAGGTGCGCAACCAGGAGAAGCAGATCGAAACGCTGCGCATCCGGGCCGGCCAGGAGCGCGCCAACCTCGCCAACGCGCGCTACGACCTGAGCAAGGTCCGGATCGAGTCGCCCATCGACGGCATCGTCACGCGGCGGAACATCGAGGAGGGGGAGACGGTCGTCATCGGGACGATGAACAACCCGGGGACGCAGCTGCTGACGATCGCCGACATGTCGATCATCGAGGCGGAAGTCGAGGTGGACGAGACCGACATCCCGAGCGTCAGGCTCGGGCAGCCCGCGAAGATCACGATTGACGCGATGCCGGACAGGACGTTTACCGGCAAGGTGACCGAGATCGGCAACAGCCCGATCCAGGCGGCGCAGACCGGGCAGCGGCAGGCGACCAACTTCAAGGTCGTCGTGACCGCGGACGCGCAGATCCCCGAAGTGCGCCCCGGGTTCACGTGCACGGCGGAGATCACGACGGCGACGCGCGAGAATGCCGTCGGCGTCCCCATCCAGGCGACGACCGTGCGCGAATTCACGGTGGACGAGCAGGGCCGCATCGTCCGCGAGCCCCGCGCCACGAAGACGCGGCGGCGTTCCTCCTCCGTGGGCGTGCAGGCGGCCGAACTCAAGGCGGGTCAGACGCGCAAGGAGATCGAAGGCGTGTTCCTCGTGCGCGAGGGCCGCGCCGAGTTCACGCCGGTCAAGACCGGCATCGCGGGCGAGAAGTACTTCGAGGTGCTCTCCGGGATCAAGGAAGGGGACCAGGTGATCACCGGGCCGTTCAGCTCGGTGAGAACGCTCGGCGACGGAGACGCGGTGAAGATCGAGACGAAGAAGAAGTAAGACGTGTATCAATTCCTCGAGTCGGCTCGCATCGCCCTGAACGCGGTCTGGGCGAACAAGCTGCGGTCGTTCCTCACGCTGCTCGGCAACATCGTGGCCGTGACGTCGATCATCGCGGTGGTGTCGCTCATCCAGGGCATGAACGGCTACGTGACCGACGTCATCCTGAGCGACGTCGGCGCCGACTCGTTTTCGGTGCAGCGCTACCCCATCACCCGCAGCGACGAGGACTTCGACAAGGTCCGGAACAACCCGCGGATCACCCTCGAGGACGCGGCCGCGATCCGCCGCTTCAGCTCCAACATCTCGGCGGTGATGGCCGAGGCGGGCGCCCAGGCGGAGATCCGCTATCGCGACAAGAAGCTGGACGCGGTCCGCACGCGCGGCGTCTCGCGCGACTACGTGTACTTCTCCGGGTACGACATGGAGAAGGGGCGGCTGATCAGCCCGAGCGAGAACGATCGCAACCGCAACGTCGTCATCCTCGGGTACGACACGGCGGACAAGCTGTTCGGACCGCAGGACCCGTTGGAGAGGATCGTCACGATCGAGGGCATCCACTTCCGCGTGCTCGGCGTTGCCGAGAAGAAGGGATCCGCCTTTGGCCACTCGCAGGACGAGTTCGCGCTGATCCCGCTCGGCGCCTGGTTCAAGCTGTTCGGGTCGCGCCGCAGCCTCGACCTGACCGTCAAGCCGAAGAACCCCGAGGTCCTCGCGGCGGCCATGGACGATGCGATCGTCGCGCTGCGGGCGTCGCGCCGGCTGCGCGCGCGGCAGGACGACAACTTCGGCATGTTCACGTCCGACACGCTGCTGGACATCTACCACTCGGCCACCAACGGCATCTTTGCGGTGCTCATCGGGGTCGTCGCGCTGTCGCTGGTGGTGGGCGGCATCGTGATCATGAACATCATGCTGATGGTCGTCACCGAGCGCACGTCGGAGATCGGCCTGCGCAAGGCGCTCGGCGCGCGGCGCCGGGACATCACCTGGCAGATCCTCACCGAGTCGATCACGCTGTCCACGGTGGGCGGCGTGGCCGGCATCTTCCTGGGCTTCGTCCTCGCCCGGATCGTCAGCACGCTGACGCCGATCCCCTCGGCGGTCGAACCGTGGTCGGTCGTGCTGGGGCTCTCCATTACCGCGGGCGTGGGCCTGTTCTTCGGCCTGTACCCCGCCATGCGCGCGGCGCGCCTCGACCCGATCGAGGCCTTGCGGAGGGAGTAGCGCGTGGCGATCCGGGCCGGGCTTCTCGACGAGATCGTCCGCATGGCGTTCGACACGGTGCGCACCAACAAGATGCGGTCCGGGCTGACGATCCTCGGCATCGTGATCGGCATCACCGCGCTGGTCGGCATGACCGCCGTGATCAAGGGCTTCGACGAGTCGATGCGGGACATGTTCCGCGAGCTCGGGCCCAAGACGCTGTTCGTCCAGAAATTCGGCGCCGTCAGCATGACGCAAGGCAAGGCGTTCGCGGACCTGATCAAGCGCCCCACGCTCAGCGTCGCCGACGCGAAGGCGATCGAGCGCGAGTCGGAGACGCTCGACCGCGTGGACGTCTGGATCGGCGCGTGGGGCATCGCCACCCAGGAGCGGATCTTCTACCGGAACAAGCGGACCAAGCCGCTCGTCGTGTTCGGCGCGACCCAGAACTTCGCGGCCGTGAACTTCGTGAAGCTCGACATGGGGCGGTTCTTCAACGACGGCGAGGTGCAGCGCCGCCGCCAGGTCGTGGTCCTCGGCCGCACCGCGTTCGAGTCGCTCTTCGACAACATCGACCCGCTCGAGAAGGTCGTCCGGATCGGCAGCGACGAGTACACCGTCGTCGGCGTGCTCGGCAAGCGCCCGAGCCCGGGGGGCTTCAACGTCGGCGCGGATGACTTCGTCGTCGTGCCGTACACCACCCACCAGAAGTTCTACGGACAGGTCGGAAACGACCGGCTCCGCTTCCGCGGCGTCGCCACCAACGCCAGTGCCATGCGCAGCGCGATGATCGCCGTCGTCCCCCGCGAGAACGCGACGCGCGACGAGGCGATCGCCGAAGTCCGCAGCATCATGCGCGCGCGGCACAACCTGCGGCTCGACCAGGAGGACGACTTCGACATCGTCACGCAGGAGGCGGGCATGAAGATCTGGGACAAGTTCAGCCAGGCCATCTTCCTGGCGCTGGTGGTGATCTCTTCAATCGCGTTGATGGTGGGGGGCATCGGCGTCACCGCCATCATGACGATCTCGGTGACAGAGCGCACGCGCGAGATCGGCCTGCGCAAGGCGCTCGGCGCGCGCCGGCAGGAGGTCCTCTGGCAGTTCCTGTTCGAGGCCGTCTTCCTGACCTGCGTGGGCGGCCTGATCGGGATCCTGCTGGGCAGCGCCATCGGCGTCGCCGTGCACTACTTCACCGGCTTCCCCGTGTTCCTTCCCTGGTGGTCCTTCGCGCTCGGGTTCGCCTTCTCCGCGATCGTCGGGATCTTCTTCGGCATGTATCCCGCGCTCCGCGCCTCGCGGCTCGATCCCATCGAAGCGCTGCGGTACGAGTAGGCTCACCACGGAACTCGCGGGAGCCGCCCGCCCTGAAGGCTCCTCCTGCGGGTTCCGCGGATGCTGTGGTGGACATCCGGGATCGGCCTACTGCGGCTGGTCCCGTCCCAGGAGCTGGTCCAGGAACTTGATCAGGACGTCCAGGCTTTCGGGCTTCGCGAACAGAAATCCGCGTTCGCGGGTCACCTCGCGCTCTTCTTCGTCGCTGAGGACCGCTCCGGTCAGGATGATGACCGGCACGGTGGCCAGGGGCGCTTCACGCCGCAGCATTCGCAACACGTCAAGGCCCGTGAGCGTCTCCGGCAGGCGCACGTCCAGGATGACGGCGTCCACCGGACCCCGGCGCAGCGCGGCAAGCGCCTCGCCCGCCGTCGCGGCTTCCACCGGCCGATAGCCGTACTTCGTCAGAAACCGGCGCAGCAACGCCCGCGCAATCGGCTCGTCGTCGAGGACGACGACGGAAGGCGTCAGGGGGGCCGGAGCTGTCATGGCTCGACAGCAGGGTACCGCCAAAGGTCGGTCGGAGCCAAACCTGAGCTTCGGAAAACCCGCCGCCGGGGACCCCTCTGCGCGCTTGAGTACGCCCTCCGGGGTCGCATACGATCTGACGTGACACCCCTGATTTCCGGGACCGACATGAACTGATAACCGGCAGCCGATCGCTGAGAGCTGACACCCTGCCTGCGTCAGCTCGGAGGGTACCCCTATGAAGGTTTACGACGCGGGAAGCCTGCGCAACGTCGCCCTTGTCGGACACAGCGGCGCCGGCAAGACCCAGCTCGCTTCCACCCTGCTCTTCACCGCCGCCGCCGTCACGCGCCACGGGAAAGTGGACGACGGGACGACGGTCACCGACTACGACGACGAGGAAATCGCCCGCAAGCACACGCTCTCCGCCAGCCTCGCGTTCGCCGAGTGGCAGAAGACCAAAATCAATTTCGTGGACACGCCGGGCATGGCCAACTTCCTCAGCGAAGCCCGCGCCGCGCTGCGCGTCTGCGACTGCGCGCTCGTGGTCGTGGATGCCGTCTCGGGCGCGCAGGTCACGACCGAAAAGACCTGGGCCGTCGCCGAGGAATACGACGTGCCGCGCATCGTCGTGCTGAACCGGCTGGATCGCGAGCGCGCCAACCTCGACCGCGCGCTGGCCAGCATGCACGAGGCATTCGGGCGCTCGGTGGTCCCCGTGCAGCTCCCAATCGGCGAAGAGAAGGATTTCAGAGGGGTTGTCGACCTGCTGTCGATGAAGGCGGTGACCTTCTCGGGGGGCAAGCCGCAGGAATCCGAGATTCCGGCCGGCATGGCCGACCAGGCGAAGGCCGCCCGCGAAGCGCTCATCGAGATGGTCGCGGAGGCCGACGACACCCTCATGGAGAAGTTCTTCGAGGCCGGCACGCTCACGCAGGAAGAGCTCGCCGGCGGCCTCAAGCGCGGCGTGCTCGCGCGCCGCATCTTCCCCATGCTGTGCGCGTCGGCGATCGAGAACGTCGGCAGCCAGGCGCTGCTCGACGCGGTCGTCTCGCTGGCCCCCTCGCCGCTGGAGCGCGCCCTGAAGGGGGTGAAGATCAAGGGAGGCGAGGAGGTTGACCTGCCGGTCAACGACAGCGCGCCCTGCGCCGCGTTTGTGTGGAAGACGATGGCGGATCCCTTCGCAGGACGCATCACGATGTTCCGCGTCCTGTCCGGCAGCCTGAAGTCGGATGCGACCGTTCAGAACGTCACGCGCGACACGCAGGAGCGGCTTGGCAGCCAGGAGACCACCACCAACGACACGCTCGGCGAGAAGACCGCCACCGCGACACTCCCGGCCATCACGTTCCCGGAGCCCGTCATCTCGTATGCGATCGAGCCGAAGAGCCGCGGCGACGAGGACAAGATCAGCACCTCGTTGCACCGCCTCCAGGAGGAAGATCCGACGATCGCCTACACGCGCGATCCGCAGACGAAGGAACTGCTGCTCGCCGGGCAGGGCCAGATGCACATCGAGGTCACGGTGGCGAAGCTCAAGCGCCGCTTCGGCGTCGAGGTCAACCTCAAGCTGCCTCGCATCCCGTACCGCGAGACGATCACGGTGGCCACCGACGCGCACGGCCGCCACAAGAAGCAGACGGGCGGCCACGGCCAGTTCGGCGACTGCAAGATCACCGTCGAGCCGCTGCCGCGCGGGAGCGACTTCGAATTCGTGGACGACATTTTTGGGGGGTCCATCCCGAGGCAGTTCATCCCGGCCGTCGAGAAGGGCATCCAGGACACGCGCATGCGCGGCTACCTCGCCGGTTACCCGGTCGTGGACTTCCGCGTGCGGCTGACCGACGGCCAGTTCCACGCGGTGGACTCGAACGAGCTGTCGTTCAAGATGGCCGGGTCGCTCGCGTTCAAGGACGCGATGTCGCGGGCGCGGCCGACGCTGCTCGAGCCGATCATGGATGTCGAGATCTACGCGCCCAGCGACTACGCGGGCGACCTGATGGGGGACATCAACGGCCGTCGCGGCCGCGTCCAGGGCATGGAGCAGCGCGGCTCGATGACCGTGGTCAAGGCGCAGGTGCCGATGGCCGAGATGCTGACCTACGAGCAGCACCTCACGTCAGCCACCGGTGGGCGCGGCTCGTACCACATGGAGTACTCGCACTACGAGGAGGTGCCGGCGCACCTGCACGGCAAGATCATCGCCGCGTCGAAGGCGGAACGCGGGCAGGAGGCGGCGGAAGAAGTCTGACCGAGGCCTGAATTGGAGGATTGGAGGATTTGATTTGAGAGCAGCCGATTCTCAAATCACCAATCCTCCAATCCTCAAATTGTCTACTGTCCGCGCTTGGACCCGCCCGTCTTGGCCTTTCCGCGGGTCGGCCCGGCCTTCTTGGATTTGGCGGCCTTGGCCTGGCGCGCCTCGGCGGCTTCCGCCGCGTCGGCGGTTTCCGCCTTGTCCTTCCGGCCGCCGCGCAGCCGATCGGCCGCGGCCCTGAGCCGGCCGCCGACCCCCTTCGACTTGGACTTCTCGGCCTCGCCGCTTTCCTTCGCGGCCTCTTCGGCCTTCGGATCGTACTCGCTGCCGACAAGCTCCACCTGCGCGACGGCCGCCGAGTCGCCGCGCCGGTGTCCGAGCTTCAGGATGCGGGTGTAACCGCCCGGCCGCTCCGCGAAGCGGGGCGCGATGGTCTCGAACAGCTTCGACACGATGTCGTTGTCGTGGATATCGCGCGCGACGAGCCGGCGCGCCGTCACGACGCGCACGGTCTCGCCGTCGGCGAGACCGCGCTTCGCGATGGTGATCAGGCGCTCGACGAACGGGCGCAGCTCCTTGGCCTTGGGCACCGTCGTCTCGATCCGCTCGTGGCGGATGAGAGCCTGCGCCTGGTTCCGCAGCAGCGCGATGCGGTGCTCGGTGACCCGTCCCAGCTTTCGTTGTCCAACTCTATGACGCATGTCTGTATCTCTGTAGCGGCCAGTGGCCACTACGCGTAACTATTCCTGCGCATGCGTGGGCTGGTCGAGCCGCATCCCGAGGCTCAGGCCCATGCTGGACAGGATTTCCTTGATCTCGTTCAGCGACTTGCGGCCGAAGTTCTTCGTCTTCAGCATCTCGCCTTCGGTCTTCTGCACCAGCTCGCGGATCGTGCGGATGTTCGCGTTCTTGAGGCAGTTGTACGACCGGACGGACAGCTCCAGCTCCTCGACCGACTTGTCCAGGTTCTCGTTG
Source organism: Acidobacteriota bacterium (assembly GCA_016184105.1). NCBI lineage: Bacteria > Pseudomonadati > Acidobacteriota > Acidobacteriota bacterium. The sequence continues at coordinate 35,333 of JACPDI010000041.1, read as the reverse complement.
AGCACCGTGCGCGGCTGCTCCGCGGCGGCCTCGCCGGTCGCCTCGTCGACGTCCTCGAGGCTGATGAAGATGCTGAGGTGATCGCGCACCAGCCGCGCCGCCTGCGACACCGCCTCGCGCGGCGTGATGGCGCCGTTGGTCCAGACGTCGAGCGTCAGCTTGTCGTAGTCCGTGGTCTGCCCCAGGCGCGCCGCCTCGACGAGGTAGTTCACCTTCTTGATCGGCGAGTGCACCGAGTCGATCGGGATCCACCCGATGCCGAGGTCCTCGTCGAAGTTCTTGTCGGCCGCGACGTACCCGCGCCCGCGTTTCACGCGCAGCTCCATCACGAGCCTGCCGCCTTCGCTCACCGTGGCGATGTGGGCATCGGGCTCGAGGATCTCGATGTCGGCGTCGGTCTGGATGTCGCGCGCGCGCACCTCGCCCGGCTTCTCGACGCGGACGTACAGCGTCTTGGGCTGATCGACGTGCATCTTCAGCGGGATCTGCTTCAGGTTCAGGATGATGTCCGTCGCGTCCTCGACGACACCCGGAATCGGCGAGAACTCGTGCAGGACGCCGTCGATCTTGACGGCCGTCACCGCCGCACCCTCGATCGACGACAGCAGCACGCGGCGGACGCTGTTGCCAATCGTGGTTCCGAAGCCGCGTTCGAACGGCTGCGCGTAGAACCGGCCGAACCGGTCCGTCAGGGTCTCGCGCTCAACCTCCAGCCGCTTGGGCCGCTGGAAACCTTTCCACAGCATGTTCTTAGATCCTCTCTGACGATCACGATCATCGGCGGGCCTGAAGGCCCGCCGCTACACGTGCACGTGTGGCCGCCGGCCTTGAGGCCGGCGGGGCACCGTTACTTCGAATACAACTCGACGATCAGCTGCTCCTGCACCGGCAGGTTGATCTGCTCGCGCGTCGGGAGCGACATCACGCGGCCCGACAGGTTCGACGGATCGAACTGCAGCCACTCGGGAATGCCGCGCCCCTTCACCTCTTCCATCGCGTGCGCGAGCACCGCGCTCTGCGCGCCGGCCCCTTTCACGCTGATCACGTCGCCCGCCTTCACCGAGTACGACGGCACGTCCACCTTCTTGCCGTTGACGAAGAAGTGGCCGTGGCGCACCAGCTGGCGCGCCTGCGGGCGCGAGGTGGCGAGGCCGAGGCGGTAGATCACGTTGTCGAGCCGCCGCTCGAGGAGCTGCAGCAGCGTCTCGCCGGTGATCCCGCGCGTCCGCTCCGCCGTCTCGAAGTAGCGGCGGAACTGGTTCTCGAGAACGCCGTAGATGCGCTTGACCTTCTGCTTCTCGCGCAGCTGCAGCCCGTACCCCACGAGCTTCGCCTTGCGCGCCTTCCCGTGCTGGCCTGGCGGCAGATTGCGCTTTTCGATCGCGCACTTCTCCGTGTAGCACCGCTCTCCCTTCAGGAAGAGCTTCATGCCTTCACGCCGGCACAGCCGGCAAACGGGACCAATGTAACGAGCCATTCTTCTTCCTTGCTGTAGTGGTCAGTGTCAGACCCGCCGCCGCTTCGGCGGCCGGCATCCGTTGTGCGGGATCGGCGTCACGTCGCGGATCGACTTCACGTCGATCCCGACCGTCTGCAGCGCCCGGATCGCCGACTCGCGCCCCGCCCCCGGGCCCTTGACCCGCACCTCGACGCTGCGCAGCCCGAACGTCTTGGCCGCGTTGCCGGCGGCGATCGCCGCCTGCGTGGCGGCGAACGGCGTGCCCTTGCGCGACCCCTTGAAGCCGATCGCGCCCGCGCTCGACCACGAGATGACCGACCCGTCCGGATCGGTGATCGTGATGATCGTGTTGTTGAACGATGCCTGGATCATCGCGTAGCCGTGGTGCACCACGCGCTTCTCGCCGCGCTTCTTGAACGTCTTCTTGCGCTTGCCGGCAGGCTTCTTTCCACCTTCCGGCGTGACTGCCGCGTCGGTCTGCGGTTCTGTCTTTGCCATCGCTACACCGTCTTCTTCTTCGCCACTGCACCGCGCCGCGGGCCCTTGCGGGTCCGCGCATTGGTGCGCGTGCGCTGGCCGCGCACCGGCAGGTTGCGGCGGTGCCGCAGCCCGCGGAAGCTGCCAATCTCCATCAGCCGCTTGATGTTCATCGAGACTTCCTTGCGAAGGTCCCCTTCGACCCCGCCCTGCTCCTCGATGACCCGGCTGATCTTCCGCACGTCGTCTTCCGACAGATCCTTCACGCGGACGTCCGGGCTGACGCCCGCCGCGCCCAGGATGTCGTTCGACCGCTTGCGGCCGATGCCGTAGATGTACGTGAGGCCGACTTCAACGCGCTTGGTGCGCGGAAGATCGACGCCTGCTATGCGTGCCATGCTTCTCGATCCTTGTAGTGGTCAGTGGTCAGTGCTCAGTCGTCAGTGGTCAGTCGTCGTCGCTTTACCGGCCACTGATCACCGGCCACCGGCCGCTGATCTATCCCTGCCGCTGCTTGTGCTTCTGGTTCGTGCAGATCACCCGGACGACGCCGCGCCGCCGGACGACCTTGCAGTTCGCGCAGATGCGCTTTACCGATGCTCGTACCTTCATAACAGTTTCTTCACGATCCTCCCGCGCTTCGCGTCGCGCGGCGATAGCTCGACCCGTACCCGGTCGCCCACGAGCAGCCGCACGAAGTTGCGGTGCGGGCCGCCGGGCGCGTGCGCGGTCACCTCGTGGTGCCCGTCAAGCTCCACGCGGTAGAGCGCGTATTCCAGCTGCTCCCGGACGGTCCCGTCGACTTCCGTCCTCGTCGTGACGCCCGCCTATTGCCGCGCCCGCGCCGCGAGCCGGTGCGCCTGGCCGTTCCGCCTCGTCAGGATCAGCGGGCCGTCGCCCGTGATCGCGACCGTGTGCTCGAAGTGCGCCGACAGGCTGCCGTCCCGCGTGACCGCGGTCCAGCCATCGGGCAGCACCTTCACGCTGGCGCGCCCCGCGTTCACCATCGGCTCGATCGCGAGCACCATGCCCTCGACCAGCCGCGGCCCGCGGCCCGCCTGGCCGTAGTTCGGAATCTGCGGCTCCTCGTGGAGCTTCGTGCCGATCCCGTGCCCCACGAACTCGCGCACCACGGAAAACCCGTGCTGCTCGACCCAGTCCTGGATCGCGTGGCCGATGTCCGACAGCCGCCCGCCGATCCGCGCCGCGTCGATGCCGCGATACAGCGCCTCTTCCGTCACGCGCAGCAGGTCCGACGCCTGCGCGCTGATCCGGCCGACGCCGACGGTCACCGCCGAGTCGCCGTAGAACCCGTCGAGGAGCACGCCCATGTCGAGCGAGATGACGTCGCCGTCGGCCAGGCGCCGCTGGTCCGACGGGATGCCGTGGACCACTTCCTCGTTCACCGACGCGCACAGCGTGGCCGGATATCCGCGGTACCCTTTGAACGCCGGCACCGCCCCGGCCTCGCGCACGCGCTTCTCGGCGATCCGATCCAGCTCCGCGGTCGTCACGCCCGGCTGCGCATGCGACGCGAGGTCGGCGAGGATCTCCGCCACCAGCGCGTTCGCCGTGCTCATCCGCTGCAGCTCGGCCGCCGACTTGCAGACGATCACATCAGCTCCGCCGCGCCGTCCGCGCCGCTTGGCCGCCTGGTCCCCGCCGCCTGCGCCTCGCACACCGCCTGCCGGAGCGCCGCCGCGACGGCGTCCTGCGCCTGGTTGCCGTTCAGCACGCGAAAGGTCGGCCGCGACCGGTAATACTCGACCAGCGGGCGGGTCTGCCGCTCGTAGACCTGCAGGCGCTCCCGCACGACCTCGGCGCCATCGTCGCTCCTGACGAGCAGCTCGCCGCCGCACCGCGGGCAGTTCACCGTGCCGTCCGCCGTGGTCGTCAAGCCGCAGCGGTTGCAGACGCGCCGTTGTGCGGTGCGCCGCACCAGCTCCTCGGTCGGCACCCGGAACTCGATGACGAGCAGCGACGGCCGCCCCTCCATCATCGCGTCGAGCGCCTCGGCCTGCGCCACCGTGCGCGGGAAGCCGTCGAGGATGAACCCGCGCGCGACGTCCGGGCGCGACAACCGCTCCCGCACAATCGCGATCATGACGTCGTCGCTGACGAGCTGGCCGGCGTCCATCGCGCGCTTCGCGATGCGCCCCACGTCGGTCCCCGCAGCAACCGCCTCGCGCAGGATGTCTCCCGTCGAGATCTTCGGGATCCCCTCCTCGCGTGCGAACCGCTCCGCCTGGGTGCCCTTGCCGGCACCCGGGGGGCCCAGGATGATCAGGTTGCGCGACACGGGGCTAGCCCCTGCGCCCCCGGATCCGGGTCCGTCGCATGAAGCCGTCGTAGTGCCGCATGATCAGCTGCGATTCCACCTGCTGCACCGTGTCCATCGCCACGCCGACCACGATCAGCAGCGACGTGCCGCCGAAATAGAACTGCACGTTCATGCCCTCGGTGATGAACCGCGGGAGCGCGGCGTCCAGCCATTCGCCGATGACCGGGATCGGCGCCACCTTGAACCCCGAGATCAGCAGCTCCGGCAGGATCGCGACGAGCGCGAGGTAAATCGCGCCCACCAGCGTGATCCGCGCCAGGATCGTGTCGATGTACTCGGCCGTCCGCTTGCCGGGGCGGATCCCCGGGATGAACCCGCCGTACTTGCGCATGTTCTCCGCGACGTCATCCGGGTTGAAGATGATCGCCGTGTAGAAGTACGCGAAGAAGATGATGCCCGCGATGTACAGCAGGTTGTAGAGCGGCATCCCGTACGCCACCGCGTCGGTGAACAACCGGAACCAGCCGCCCTCGGTGAAGGCCGGCGCCAGCGTCATCGGAAACGCGAGGATCGATGAGGCGAAGATCACCGGGATGACCCCGCCCGTGTTCACCTTCAGCGGGATGTGCGTGCTCGACCCGCCGTACTGCCGCCGGCCGACCACCCGTTTCGCGTACTGCACGGTCACCCGCCGGTGCCCGCGCTCCACGAAGACGATCGCGCCCACCACGACCACCATCATCGCGACGAGCAGCACCAGCCGCAGCAGCGTCATCTGCCCGGTGCGCAGCTGGTCGAACGTCGTCACGACCGCGCTCGGGAAGCCGACGACGATTCCCGAGTAGATGATGAGCGACATGCCGTTGCCGATGCCGCGCTCGGTGATCTGCTCGCCCAGCCACATGATGAAGCAGGTGCCGGTGGTCAGCGTCAGCACCGTCATGAACCGGAACGTCCACCCCGCGTGCTCCACCAGGTGCAGCCCGCCCGCGACGTTCGTCTGCTTCTCCAGGAACACCGCGATCCCCAGCGCCTGGACGACGCTCAGGAGGATCGTCCCGTAGCGCGTGTACTGCGTGATCTTCCGGCGCCCCAGCTCCCCTTCCTTCGAGAGCCGCTCGAGGTACGGCCAGACGACCGTCAGCAGCTGCAGGATGATCGACGCGCTGATGTAGGGCATGATGCCCAGCGCGAAGATCGTCACCTTCGAGAGGTTCCCGCCCGAGAACATGTCGTACAGCCCGAACATCGTGTTCGAGAGCTGGTTGGCCAGCTCGGCGAGCGCCTGCGGGTTCACGCCGGGCGTCGGGATGTGGTTGCCGATCCGGTAGACGCCGAGGAGCAGCAGCGTGAAGCCGATCCGCTTCCGCAGCTCTTCGACCTGCCAGAGATTCTTGAGGCTGTCCATATGCCTTTACGCGAGCACCTCGGCCTTGCCCCCCGCCGCGGCGATCTTCTCCGCCGCCTTGCCGCTGAACTTGTGCGCCCGCACCGTCAGCGCCTTCGCGATGTCCCCGCGCCCGAGCACCTTGATCCGCTTCGCGCCCTTCCGCACGAGCCCCTGCTCGCGCAGCAGGTCCACGGTAATCTCGGTGCCCGCGTCGAACTGCTCGGCGAGCGTATCGAGGTTCACCACCGCGTACTCATCGCGGAAGATGTTGTGGAAGCCGCGCTTCGGAATGCGGCGGTGCAGCGGCATCTGGCCGCCTTCGAACCCGCGCTTCCGCTTGTAGCCCGAGCGCGACTGCGCCCCCTTGTGGCCGCGCGCGGCCGTCTTGCCGTGGCCGGAGCCCTGGCCGCGTCCCACCCGCTTCTTCGAACGCTTGGCGCCCTTCGCGGGGCCGAGATTGCTCAGATCCATTTAGTCCACCACTTCCACCAGATGACGCACCTTGTGGATCATGCCGCGCGTCTCGGGCGTGTCGGCGAGTTCCACCGTGTGCCCGATCCGGCGCAGCCCCATGCTCTGCAGCACGATGCCCTGGTTCCGGTTGAACCCGATCGCGCTGCGAATCTGCCTGACCTTCACGCGCGCGGCCGGCCTGGCGCCGCCCGCCTGCTGCTTCGCCTTCGCCATGGCTACTCCCGCGCCCCCGCCAGTTCGAGATCGCGGCCGCGCAGCCGCGCCACCAGCGCCGGGTCCTTCAGCTGCGAGAGCCCCTCGACGGTCGCGCGCACGACGTTGTGCGCGTTGGCCGAGCCGAGCGACTTCGTCAGCACGTTGGTGACGCCGGCCGACTCCACGACCGCGCGCACCGCGCCCCCCGCGATGATCCCGGTGCCGTCCGGCGCCGGCTTGAGCAGCACGCGCCCGGCGCCGAAGTGCCCCACGATCGGGTGCGGGATCGTCGTCCCCTGGAGCGGCACGCGGATCAGCGACTTCTTCGCCGCCTCGATCCCCTTCTTGATCGCCGAGGGAACTTCCTTCGCCTTGCCGATGCCGAACCCGACCACCCCATGGCCGTCGCCGATGACGACGAGCGCGCTGAAGCTCAGGTTCTTGCCGCCCTTGACGACCTTCGTGACGCGGCTGATCGAGACCACCGTGTCCTTGAGATCGAGCTGCGAGGGATCGATTTTGTCGCGTGTCCTCATCATAAGATTCGTGCCTAAAACTGCAGTCCTGCCTCGCGCGCCGCCTCGGCGATCGCCTTCACGCGCCCGTGGTAGAGAAACCCGCCGCGGTCGAACACCACCTGCCTGATGCCTTTTTCAATCAGCCGCTCGGCGATGAGCTTGCCGATCGCCTTCGCCCCCATCGTGTTGCCGCCGCGGGTGCCCTTGGGCGCCTTCCCCTTCACGGCCGGCTCGGTCGACGAGGCGGACGCGAGCGTGCGGCCCGACAGATCGTCGATGACCTGGGCGTAGATGTGCGAGTCGCTGCGGAACACGGCCAGCCGCGGCCGCTCGGCCGTGCCGGTGATCCGCTTCCGCTGCCGGAGCCGAATCCGCTCGCGGCGATCCTTCATCGTCTTGATCTTCATAACTACGCCCCGGTCTTCCCGACCTTCTTCTTCAGCACTTCGCCCGTGTAGCGCACGCCCTTCTGCTTGTAGGGGTCGGGCTTGCGCAGCCGGCGGATGTCGGCCGCGACCTGGCCCACCAGCTGGCGGTCGATACCGGTCACCGTGATGTGCGTCTGCTTGTCGACCGCGATGTTGATCCCCTCGGGGATGGTGAACACCACGGGGTGCGAGTAGCCGAGCGCGAAGATGACCTGCTTCCCCTTCACCTCGGCGCGATAGCCGACGCCGACGATGTCGAGGTCCTTCTGGAAGCCGTCGGTGACCCCCTTCACGGCGTTGGCGACGAGGCTGCGCGCCAGGCCGTGGAACTTCCCGAGCTCCGGGTTGTTCTCGTCGGTCGTCCGCGCGTGCAGGTGGTCGTCCTTCAGCTCGAAGCGGACGCCCGGCGGCAGCAGCTGGCGCAGCTTGCCCTTCGGTCCCTGCACGTCGACGCCGGCGGCGTCGACGTGCACCTTGACGCCCTTCGGCACGATGATGACTTTCTTGCCAATTCGAGACATGTGTCCTACCAGATGTTGCAGAGCACTTCGCCGCCGACGCCCGCCTTGACCGCCTCGCGGCCGGTCATGACGCCGCGCGAGGTCGTCAGGATGCTCGTGCCGAGGCCGCCGAGGACCTCCGGCACGCTGTCGCGCCCCAGATAGACGCGGCGCCCCGGACGGCTGACGCGCTGCAGACCGGAAATCACCCGCTCGCCGCGCGGGCCGTATTTGAGGTTGATGCGGAGCAGCGCCTGCGGCGGCGCGCCCGGCTGGGCATCCAGCAGCTTGTAGCCCTGGATGTAGCCTTCGGTCTCGAGGATCCGGGCGATCTCCACTTTCAGCTTCGACGCGGGGATGTCCACGCGCGAGTGGCGCGCGAGCGTCGCGTTGCGAATCCGCGCGAGCATGTCAGCAATCGGGTCAGTCATACCTTCGAACCTTCGGCTTGAACTTGGCGACTTGGTGATGTCGTGATCGCCAACTCACCACATTCATCCATCTACCAGCTACTCTTGATTACCCCGGCGATCTCGCCCTCGAGCGCCAGCTTGCGGAAGCAGAGGCGGCAGAGGTCGAACTTCCTCATGTACGCGCGCGGGCGCCCGCACAGGCGGCACCGGTTGCGGTGCCGGATGCCGTACTTGTGCGGTCGGGTCTCTTTCGCGATCTTTGCGGTTGTCGCCATTCTCAAATCCCACTGTAGCCGCCGGGCTTCAGCCCGGCGGTGCGGCAGAGGCGGGCCTGAAGGCCCGCCTCTGCGCGTGTCAATTCGCCCGGAACGGCATGCCCATCAGCTTCAGGAGCGACCGGGCCTCTTCGTCGGTCTTCGCCGTGGTCACGACCGAGATGTTCATGCCGCGCGCCTTGTCCACCTTCAGGTAGTCGATCTCCGGGAAGATCAACTGGTCCTTCAGCCCGAGCGTGTAGTTGCCGCGCCCGTCGAAGCCGCGCGCCGACACGCCCTTGAAGTCGCGGACGCGCGGCAGCGCGATCGAGATCAGCCGGTCGAGGAACTCGTACATCCGCTCGCCGCGCAGCGTGACCATCGCGCCGATCGGCATCCCCTTGCGGACCTTGAACTGCGCGATCGACTTCTTCGCGCGCGTGACCACCGGCTTCTGCCCCGTGATGCGCCCCAGCTCGTCGGCCCCCGTGTCGACGATCTTCGCGTTCTGCGTCGCCTCGCCGAGCCCCATGTTGATCACGACCTTCTCGACCTTGGGGACGGCCATCGGGTTCTTGTACCCGAACTCCTTGCGCAGCGCCGGCACGACTTCCTTCGCGTAACGGTCTTTCAGCCGGTTCATTTGTCGATCACTCCCTCGCACTTGCGGCAGACGCGCACCTTGCGCCCGTCCTCGAGCGTGCGGCGGCCGATGCGCGTCGCCGCGCTGCACTCGGGGCAGACCAGCTGCACGTTCGACGCGTGCAGCGACGCCTCGCGCTCCACGATCCCCCCCTTGACCTGCTTGGCCGGGTTGGGGCGCGTGTGGCGCTTGATCATGTTCACGCCTTCGACGATCAGGCGGTTCTTCGCGGGAAGAATCCGGAGCACGCGCCCGCGCTTGCCGCGGTCGCGGCCCGCCTGCACGACGACCGTGTCGTTCTTCCGAATCGGTGTGGCGAGACGAGACATGGCTTACAGAACCTCGGGAGCCAGCGAAACGATTTTCATGAACCGGCGCTCGCGCAGCTCGCGCGCCACCGGGCCGAACACGCGCGTGCCGATCGGCTCACCCTGGTCGTTGATCAGCACGGCCGCGTTGCGATCGAAGCGGATGTAGCTGCCGTCGCGGCGGCGCTGTTCCTTGCGCGTCCGCACCACCACGGCCTTCACCACCTGCCCCTTCTTCACGTTCGAGTCCGGCGTCGCTTCCTTCACCGACGCCGTGACGATGTCCCCGAGCCGCGCGTAGCGCCCCGTCGACCCGCCGATCGGGTTGATGACGCTGATCTTCCGCGCGCCGGAGTTGTCCGCCACGTCGAGGATGGAACGCATCTGAATCATGGCGTTCTAGACCTCCTGCGCCTTCTCGACGACGCGCGTCACGACCCAGCGCTTGCGGCGGCTGAGCGGCCGGCTCTCGACGATGGCCACCCGGTCCCCCACCTTCGCGGTGTTCTCCTCGTCGTGCGCCATGAACTTCGACGTGCGGCGCACTTGCTTGCCGTACACCTCGTCCCGCACCTTGCGCTCGACCGCGACGACGACCGTGCGGTCCATCTTGTCGCTCACGACGCGCCCGTACACTTCTGCTTTCGCTGCCATGGCCGTTATCCCTGCTTCTCGCGGAGAATCGTCTTGACCCGCGCGAGGTCGCGCCGCACGGACGACACCTTGTGCGCCGCCTCGAGCTGCCCCATCGACTTCTGCATGCGCAGCTTGAACAGCTGGTCTTCCATCTCGCGGACGCGCTGCTGCAGCTCGTCGCTGCCCAGGCCCCGCAGTTCCGCCGCCTTCATACCGCCTTCTCCTCGGCGAAGCGCGTCGCGAACTTCGTCTTGATCGGCAGCTTCGCCGACGCCAGCCGCATCGCCTCACGCGCCTCCGTCTCGGTCACGCCTTCCATCTCGAACAGGATGCGGCCCGGCTTGACCACCGCCACCCACTGCTCCGGCGCGCCCTTGCCCTTCCCCATCCGGGTTTCCTGCGGCTTCTTGGTGATCGGCTTGTCTGATCGGCTTGTCGGGGAAGACCCGGATCCATATCTTGCCGCCACGTTTGATGAATCGGGTCATCGCCACCCGCGCCGCCTCGATCTGGCGATCGGTCAGCCAGCAGGCTTCAAGGGCCTTCAACCCGAAGTCGCCAAACGACACATCGGACCCACGCCATGCCTTGCCGGCCATGCGGCCGCGCTGCTGCTTCCGGAACTTGACCTTCTTGGGCATCAACATGACTTACGCCCTCGCTCCCCGTCGCGGCGCGCGGTAGTCCTCTTCGCGGCCGATCCGCGGCGTCAGCCGCTCGCCCTTGTAGAGCCACACCTTCACGCCGATCGTGCCGTAGGTGGTGAACGCCTCGGCGAAGCCGTAATCGATGTCCGCGCGCAGCGTCTGCAGCGGCAGCTGGCCGTGCAGGTACCACTCGGAGCGCGCGATCTCGGCGCCGTTCAGCCGCCCGCTCACGCGCACCTTGATGCCGCGCGCGCCGAAGCGCAGCGCGGACTCGACCGCCTTGCGCATCGCGCGGCGGAACGCCACGCGCTTTTCGAGCTGCATCGCCACCGACTCGCCGATCAGCTGCGCCTCGAGCTCCGGCTTCTGGATCTCCAGGATGTTGATGAACACCTCGCGGCTGGTCCGCTTCTGGATCTCCTGCTTCAGCTTGTCGACCTCCGTCCCCTTGCGGCCGATGATGATGCCCGGCCGCGAGGTGTGGATGTCGATCTTCAGCTTGTTGGCGGCGCGCTCCACGTCGATGCGCGACACGCCGGCGTGCGAGAACCGCTTCTTCAGCTCGCGCTTGAGCTTCAGGTCCTCGTGCAGGAGCTTCGCGTAGTCCTTGTCGGCGTACCAGCGCGAGCGCCAGGTCTTGTTGAAGCCGAGCCGGAACCCGTATGGATGTACCTTCTGACCCACGTCTATGCCTCTTTCGCTTGGGTGGCGGCGGCCTTTCGAGTTTTCGCCCTGCCCGTCTTCACCGCGCCGCGCGGCGTCGCGCCGCGCGCCTTCGCCTTCGGAGCGCCGCCGGCGGCCGCGCGCGTCTCGGCGCGCTCGGCCACCGCGACCGTCAGGTGCGCGGTGCGCTTCTGCACGCGGAAGGCGCGCCCCATCGGCGCCGGACGCACGCGCTTCAGCGACGGGCCGGACCCGGCGTAGCACGCCGCCACGTAGAGCCGATCGACGTCGCCGCTGAACCCGTCCTTGTTCTGCGCGTTGGCAATCGCCGACCGGAGCACCTTCTCGACGTCGTGCGCGATCGACTTGCGCGCGAACCGCAGCGTCGCCAGCGCCTCGTTCACGCTGCGGCCGCGAATCAGGTCGAGCACCAGCTTCGCCTTCTGCGGCGAGGTGCGCACGTACTTGGCCGTGGCCTGCGCCTGGATCATCACGCACCCGCCTTCGGCGCGGACGCCGCCGGGGCGCCGGCACCACCCGGCGCGCCCGCAGCCGGGGCCGTCGCCGCGGCCTTCTCGGCCCTCGTCGTGTGCCCCTTGAACTGCCGCGTCGCCGTGCACCGCCAGCGTGTGCCCCACCATCTCGGGCACCACGGTCGAACGCCGCGACCAGGTCTTGATGACCTTCTTCTCGCCGCTGCGGTTCATCACCTCGATCTTCTCGAGGAGCGGAACGTCGACGAACGGCCCCTTCTTCAGTGAACGACTCATAACTGTGATTCCTGTCGTGCTCAGCGGTCAGTGGTCAGTGGCCAGAACAACTCTGCGCGACCGACCACCGGCCACCGGGCACTGGCCGCTACTTCGACCGCCTCTGCACGATGAAGCGATCCGTTTCCTTCCGCCGGCGCGTCTTGAACCCCTTGGTGGGCATGCCCCACGGCGACACCGGGTGCCGGCCGCCCGAGGTCTTGCCCTCGCCGCCGCCGAGCGGGTGATCGACCGGGTTCATGGCGACGCCGCGCACGTGCGGCCGCTTGCCCAGCCACCGGCTCCGGCCCGCCTTGCCGATAGAGACGTTCTCGTGATCGACGTTGCCGACCTGCCCGATCGTCGCCACGCACTCGATGCTGATGTGACGGACTTCGCCCGACGGCATCTTCACCGACGCGTACTCCCCTTCCTTGGCGACGAGCTGCACGGCCGCGCCCGCGCTGCGCGCGATCTGCCCCCCCTTGCCGGGACGCAGCTCCACGTTGTGGATCATCGTGCCCAGCGGGATGTTCTTGAGCGGCAGCACGTTGCCCGGCAGGATGTCGACGTTGTCCCCCGCGACGACCGTGTCCCCCACCTTGAGCCCCACCGGCTGCAGGATGTAGCGCTTCTCCCCGTCGACGTAGGTCAGCAGCGCGATGAACGCCGAGCGGTTCGGGTCGTACTCGATGGTCGCGACTTTCGCCGGGATGTTCCGCTTGTCGCGCTTGAAATCGATCACGCGGTAGTTGCGCTTGTGACCGCCGCCGCGCCACCACGAGCTCAGCTCGCCGTGGTTGTTGCGGCCGCCGGAGCCCTTGAGCGGCTCGGTGAGCGGCTTGTACGGGCGCGTCGCGGTGATCTCGTCGAACGCCTGCACGGTCTGGAAGCGCCGCCCCGCGGACGTCGGCTTGTACTTGCGAATCGGCATGGTTACGCTCCCTCGAGGAAGTCGGGCACTTTCTCGCCTGCCTTCAGGCGGACGTAGGCCTTCTTCCAGTCCGGGCGCCGGCCGGCAAACCGCCCCTGGCGCTTCATCTTCCCGTGCACGAGCGCGGTCCGGATGCCGTCCACCTTGGCGCCGAACAGCTTCTCCACCGCGCGCTTGATGTCCACCTTCGTCGCCGCGGAGGCCACCTCGAAGGCGATCGTGCTGCGGCCGTTCTCGCGCATCACGGTCGTCTTTTCGGTGATCAGCGGGCGACGGATCACGTCTGTCAGTTTCATCGCTATCCCAGCACTTCCTGGAGGCGCTCCACCGCCGCGCGTGTCGCGATAATCCGCGTCGTGTCCATGACGTCGCGCGCCGTCAGGCGGCCGCTCGGCACCAGGCGCACGCCGGCGATGTTGCGCGTCGAGCGCGCCACGCGCTCGTCGGGCTGCACGTCGACGAGGAGCGTCTTGCCGTCCGCGCCGAGCCGCTTCAGCGTCTCGGCGGCCTGCTTCGTCTTCGCCTCGCCGAACGCCAGCGCATCGACGACCGTCACGGCGCCATCCTTGAACTTGGCCGCCAGCGCGGCGCGCAGCGCGCCGCGCTGGACCTTCTTCGGCAGCGCGTAGTCGTAGCTGCGCGGCTGGGGCCCGAACACGGTGCCCCCCTTGCGCCACAAGGGGTTCCGGATCTCGCCGACCCGCGCGCGGCCGGTGCCCTTCTGCCGCCACGGCTTCCTGCCGCTGCCGCTGACGAGCGCGCGGTTCTTCGTCGCGTGCGTGCCGCGACGCTCGCCCGCGTTCTGGTGCACGACCGCTTCCCAGATCAGGTCGGTCTTGATCGGGCCGCCGAACACCTCGTCGCGGACTTCAATCTGCCCGACCTTCTCGTTCTGCGCGTTGACCACTTCGAGCTGCATGGCTACTTCTTGCCCTTCTTCGGCTTTTCCTGCGCCTGCGGCTGCGGCTCGCGGCGCGGCGCCAGCGCCTTGCGGATCAGCAGGTAGCCGCCGGGCTTGCCCGGGATCGCCCCGCGCACGACGAGCAGGTTGTTGTCGCCGTCCACCTTCACGATGCGCAGGTTCCGCACGGTCACGCGGTCTCCGCCCATCCGGCCCGCCGCGCGCATGCCCTTCACGACGCGGGACGGATACGACGAGGCGCCGATCGATCCGGGCGCGCGATGGAACATCGATCCGTGCGTCGCCGCGCCCCCCGCGAAGTGGTGGCGCTTGACGACCCCCTGGAACCCGTGCCCGCGGCTGACGCCGATGACGTCCACCTGGTCTCCCGCGTTGAACACGGCGTTGACGAGCACCTGCTCCCCGGCCTTCGGGGCTTCCGCGCCCCTGGCGACCTTGACTTCCCGCCGCACGCGTGTCGGCGGCACGTTCGCCTTCGTGAAGTGGCCCGCGGTGGGCCTGTTCACCTTCGCGGGACGCTCCTCCACCAGCCCGAGCTGCACGGCCTCGTACCCGTCGGTCGCCGCGGTCTTGCCCTGCACGACCACACACGGCCCGGCCTTGATGACGGTGGCGGGCTGCACGGTGCCGTCGGCAGCGAACAGCTGCGTCATCCCGAGTTTCCTGCCGATGATGCCTGTAACCATAAATGTTCACCGCACGTGTAGCCCCGGGGCTTCAGCCCCGCGGGACGTCCGGCCTGAAGGCCGGACGCTACAGGTGAGCTATTTGTGTTCCTTCCCGAACGCCTTGATCTCGACGTCCACGCCGGCCGGAAGATCCAGCTTCATCAGCGCGTCCACGGTCTGGGGCGTCGGCTCGAAGATGTCAATCAGCCGCTTGTGCGTGCGGATCTCGAACTGCTCGCGCGACTTCTTGTCCACGTGCGGCGAGCGGAGCACGGTCCACTTGTTCTTCTCGGTCGGCAGCGGGATCGGGCCCGCCAGCTGCGCGCCCGTGCGCTTCGCGGTCTCCACGATCTCGGAGGTCGATTGATCGAGCACGCGATAGTCGTACGCCTTGAGCCGGATCCGAATCTTGTCGCTGAAAGCTGCCATCTCTGTGATCCTTGAATCTGAGGAAATCCTCACATCCTCAAATTCTCGTTACTGAGTAATTTCGGTCACCGTCCCGGCGCCCACCGTGCGGCCCCCTTCGCGGATCGCGAAGCGCGAGCCCTTCTCGATCGCCACCGGCGCGATCAGCTCCACCGACACGTTCGTGTTGTCCCCCGGCATGATCATCTCCACCCCCTCGGGCAGGTGCAGCGTCCCGGTCACGTCCGTCGTCCGGATGTAGAACTGCGGCCGATACCCGTTGAAAAACGGCGTGTGCCGCCCCCCTTCATCCTTCCCCAGCACGTACACCTCGGCCTTGAACTGCGTGTGCGGCGTGATCGACCCGCCCTTGGCGAGCACCATCCCCCGCTCCACGTCGTCTTTTTCCGTCCCCCGCAGCAGCACCCCGATGTTGTCCCCCGCCACCCCTTCATCGAGCAGCTTGCGGAACATCTCCACCCCGGTCACCACCTTCTTCTGCGTCGGCCGGAACCCGATAAGCTCCACTTCCTCCCCGACCTTCACCTTGCCCCGCTCCACCCGCCCGGTCACCACCGTCCCGCGCCCCGAGATCGAGAACACGTCCTCGATCGGCATCAGGAACGGCTTGTCCACCTCCCGCTGCGGCAGCGGCACATACTGGTCCAGCGCGTCCATCAGCTTGGTGACCGATTCGACCCCTTCGCTGTCCCCCTGCAGCGCCTTGAGCGCCGACACCCGCACCACCGGCACGTCGTCGCCCGGGAACCCATACCCCTTCAGCAGCTCCCGCACCTCCAGCTCCACCAGGTCCAGCAGCTCCGGGTCGTCCACCAAATCCACCTTGTTGAGCGCCACCACCAGATACGGCACGTCCACCTGCCGGGCCAGCAGCACGTGCTCCCGCGTCTGCGGCATCGGCCCGTCGGTCGCCGACACCACCAGGATCGCCCCGTCCATCTGCGCCGCGCCCGTGATCATGTTCTTGATGTAGTCGGCATGCCCCGGGCAGTCCACGTGCGCGTAGTGCCGCTTCGGCGTCGCATACTCCACGTGGCTCGTCGCGATCGTCAGGATCTTCGTCTCGTCGCGACGCCCCTGCGATTCCGACGCCTTCGCCACCTCGTCATACGGCACGAACTTCGCCCACCCCTTGTCGGCCGCCACCTTCGTCAAGGCCGCCGTCAACGTCGTCTTCCCGTGGTCGATGTGCCCGATGGTCCCCACGTTCACGTGAGGCTTGGAACGATCGAATTTTTCCTTCGCCATCTCTCTCGTCTCCGCCGGCCTAAAGGCCGGCGTCTACACGTGCCGGCCGTCTGTGTCGCCGCCGGCCTTCGGGCCGGCGGCCCCAACACGTCATTTCCCTTGCACCCTCGCAACGACTTCCTCTGCCACGTTCTGCGGCGCGGGCTCGTAGCGATCGAAATGCATCGAGTAGGTCGCGCGTCCCTGCGTGCGCGAGCGCAGCTCGGTCGCATAGCCGAACATCTCGCTGAGCGGCACGCGGGCGGCGACGATCTGCGTGCCGCCGCGGTCTTCCTGCGACTGGATGTGGCCGCGCCGGCTCGCCAGGTCGCCCATCACGTCGCCCATGTACTCCTTCGGGACGACGACTTCGACGCGCATGACCGGCTCGAGCAGGATCGGCCTCGCCTTGTGCGAGGCGTCCTTGAACGCCATCGAGCCGGCAATCTTGAACGCCATCTCCGACGAGTCCACGTCGTGGTACGAGCCCTCGTACAGCTCGATCGCCACGTCGTCCACCGGGTAGCCGGCGAGGACGCCGGTCGTCATCGCTTCGCGAATCCCTTCGTCGATCGGCTTGATGAACTCGCGCGGGATCTTGCCGCCGACGATGTTGTTGATGAACTCGTAGCCTTCGCCGGGCTGGCGCGGGATCAGGCGGATCTTCGCGTGGCCGTACTGGCCGCGGCCGCCGGTCTGGCGCACGTACCGGCCCTCGCCTTCGGCCGGGATCGTGAGCGTCTCCTTGTAGGCGACCTGCGGGCGCCCGACGCTGGCTTCGACGCTGAACTCCCGCTTCAGGCGGTCGACGATGATCTCGAGGTGCAGCTCGCCCATGCCGCGGATGATCGTCTGGCCCGTCTGCTGGTCCGTGTTCACGCGGAAGGTCGGGTCCTCGGCCATCAGCTTCTGCAGGCCGGTGCCGAGCTTCTCCTGGTCCGCCTTCGTCTTCGGCTCGATCGCCAGCGAGATGACGGGCTCGGGGAAGTCCATCGACTCGAGCACGATCGGGTGCTTCTCGTCGCAGATGGTGTCGCCGGTCGTGACCGTCCTCAGCCCGACCGCCGCCGCGATGTCGCCGGCGTAGACTTCCTTGATTTCCTCACGCTTGTTGGCGTGCATCTTCAGGAGCCGGCCGATGCGCTCGTTGCGCTGCTTGGTCGAGTTGTAGCCGTTGGAGCCCGATGCCAGGACGCCCGAGTAGACCCGGAGGAACGCGAGCTGGCCGACAAACGGGTCGGTCATGATCTTGAAGACGAGCGCCGAGAACGGCGCCTTGTCTTCGGCCGGCCGCTCCGCCGGCTGGTCCTTCCGCGGGTCGATGCCGGTGATCGCCGGCACGTCCACCGGCGAGGGGAGGTAGTCGACCACCGCGTCGAGCAGCGGCTGGACCCCCTTGTTCTTGAACGCGGACCCGCAGATGACGACCACGAACGGGGCCTCGTCGCCGCGGACCGACTCGATGGTGCGCTTGCGCAGCGCGCCCTTGATTTCGGCCTCGGTGACCTCCTCGCCGTGCAGGTACTTCTCGAGGAGCTTGTCGTCGGCTTCGCTGACCTTTTCAATCAGCTGCTCGCGGTAGTGCTTCGCCTCGGCCAGCATGTCGGCCGGGATGTCCTCGAGCTCGTAGTCGGCGCCCATCGTCTCGTCCTTGTAGCGGATGGCTTTCATCCGCACGAGGTCGACGACGCCGGTGAACCGGTCCTCGCTGCCGATCGGCAGCTGGATGGCGACGGGATTGCCCTGGAGCTTCGTGGAGATCTGCTCGAGCGTCCGCTTGAAGTCCGCGCCGACGCGGTCCATCTTGTTGACGAAGCAGATCCGCGGCACGCGGTACTTGTCGGCCTGGCGCCACACGGTTTCCGACTGGGGCTCGACGCCCGCGACGGCGTCGAACACCGCCACGGCGCCGTCGAGAACGCGCAGCGAGCGCTCGACTTCGGCCGTGAAGTCCACGTGGCCCGGCGTATCGATGATGTTGATGCGGTGCTCGCGCCAGAAGCAGGTCGTGGCCGCCGACGTGATGGTGATCCCGCGCTCCTGCTCCTGCTCCATCCAGTCCATGACGGCCGTGCCCTCATGGACCTCGCCGATCTTGTACGTGATCCCCGTATAGAAGAGGATCCGTTCAGTCGTCGTCGTCTTCCCGGCATCGATGTGGGCCATGATGCCGATGTTGCGACACCGATCGAGGGCTACCTGTCTGGGCATTACGTGTTGTTACCAGCGATAGTGCGCGAACGCCTTGTTGGCTTCCGCCATCCGGTGCGTGTCTTCCCGCTTCTTGACCGCGCCGCCACGCATGTTCGACGCGTCCATGAACTCGTTCGCGAGCTTCTCTTCCATCGTCTTGCCGTCTCCGCGCGAGCGCGCGAAGCTCACCAGCCAGCGGATGCTGAGCGACAGGCGGCGGTTCGGGTTCACTTCGATCGGCACCTGGTAGTTCGAGCCGCCCACGCGGCGCGACTTCACTTCGAGCGCCGGCTTGACGTTCTCGACCGCCTTCTTGAACACCTTCAGCGGATCGTCGCCGGTCTTCTCCTGAACGATCTTCAGGCTGCCGTACATGATCTGTTCGGCCGTGCTCCGCTTCCCGTCGCGCATGACCGTGTTGATGAACTTGGTCACGAGCGAGCTGTTGTAGAGCGGGTCGGACGGAACTTCGCGCTTCGGAATCTCTCGTCTGCGTGGCATTTCGTTCGTCTCTCACCCGCCGGCCTAACGGCCGGCGGCGACACCTACTGCTTCGGCCTCTTCGCCCCGTACTTCGAACGCCCCTGCTTCCTGCCCTGCACGCCGACGGCATCGAGCGTCCCGCGGACGACGTGGTAGCGCACGCCGGGGAGATCCTTCACGCGGCCGCCGCGAATCAGCACGAGCGAGTGCTCCTGCAGGTTGTGCCCCACGCCCGGGATGTACGTGGTGACCTCGATCCCGTTGGTGAGGCGAACACGCGCGACCTTGCGCAACGCCGAGTTCGGCTTCTTCGGCGTCTGCGTGAATACGCGGATGCAGACCCCGCGCTTCTGCGGGCTGTCCTGCAGGGCCGGGCTCTTCGTCTTCGAGAGCACTTTCTCGCGTCCCCTGCGCACGAGCTGGTTGATCGTCGGCACAGACACTCCCTGAAAAGGGGGACAGTCCCACTTTTCAAATGCGATCGCCGAAAAGTGGGACTGTCCCCCTTTTCAGGCTTGCCGCAGGCCTAGAAGCAGATGCTTGGCGCCTGCTGCGACTTACCCTATTCGTGTGTTGTCGTTCAGGCGTCCCGGCGTTCTCACCGGGCACGCACGAAAGAAGCTCGCGGCTTCTTCTGGGTGGCTGACGCTAGATAGGGTGTCCTAGCGTCTCCCAAACCTTGGGAGGATATCAGACCTGCAGAAACCTTGCAAGTGGGTGACACGACACGACAAAGCTCAAAGGGGCTCAAAGGGGGCCAAAGGCCGGACGGGCTGGCCTTTGGCCTCAACCGATCGAGACAACTGTCGCTCCCTCAGCCGTTTCGGCGCCGGCGGCCAGCGCGGCCGTGCTATGGTTTTCCGCAGAGCCTTCCTGGAGAACCCATGCGGATACAGAAACCCGCGATTCTCATGATTGCGGCGGCGCTCGCCGTGGGCACCGCGCCGGTGATTGCCGAAGAAAACATCGACTACGCGACGAACCACAGGATCAGGAAGGAAGCGCGCGAGCGCTCACAGGTCATGCGTACGCTGCACTTCCTCACCGACGTGCACGGGCCGCGGCTGACGGGATCGCCTGCCTACAAGGCGGCGGCGGACTGGGCCGTGAAGCAGCTGACCGAGTGGGGCCTCGAAAATGCCCGGCTCGAACCGTGGGACTTCGGTCATCCCGGCTGGGCGAACGAGCGTTTCGCCGGCTTCATTCTCTCCCCCGTGAAAGATTCGCTCGTCGGCGAGGTGCTCGCCTGGACGCCGGGAACAAACGGAACCGTATCCGGGCAGGCTGTCCGGATCGAGCCTCCGCAGTGCTCGACCTCGCCCGGCGCGAGCGGCAGCCCGTTCGCGCCGCCCGCGGCGCAGCCCGCCCCGCCGCCGGCGGCGCCGGCCTGCCCCACGCAGGAGGCGCTCACGAAGTATTTCGCCAGCGTGAAGGACAAGGTCGCCGGAAGGATCGTGCTCGCCGGAGTGCCGGCGAAGGTCGCGGTCTCGCTCACCTCACCCGAACCGCGGATGGACGAAGCGACGCTCCGCCGCCGCTTCGACCTGGACAACCCGGCGCCCGCCTACACGCCGCCCGAGTCCCCTCGTCCCGCCGACGGCCAGCTCACGGCCGCCCAGATCGCGCAGCAGATCGATCAATTTCTGCGGGGTAACGGCGTGCTGGTCCGGCTGAACGACGCGGGGCGCGAGCACGGCCAGGTTCGCGCGTTCCAGAATCGGACCTACGACACGTCGAAAGCGGTGCCGACCGTGGTGCTGCGCAACGAGGACTACGGCCGCATCAGCCGCATCCTGGATGACGGCACGCCGGTGGAGCTCGAGTTCACGATCGTCAACCGCGACTATCCCGAAGGGCGCACGGCGTACAACGTCCTGGCGGAGATTCCAGGGACGGACAAGCAGGACGAAGTGGTCATGCTCGGCGGTCACCTCGACTCGTGGCATTCGGCCACGGGCGCAACCGATAACGCGACGGGCGCCGCGACGATGATGGAAGCGGTGAGGATCCTGAAGGCGCTGGGCGTGAAGCCGCGCCGCACGATCCGCGTGGCGCTCTGGGGAGGCGAGGAACAGGGATTGCTCGGCTCGAAGGCGTACGTCGCGCAGCACTTCGGCACGTTCGAGAACCCCGGGGCGGAGTACGCGAAGTTCAACGGCTATTTCAACGTGGACTCCGGCACCGGCCGAATCCGCGGGGGCAGCGTCTTCGGCCCGAGGTCGACCGGCGAGATCCTGCGCGACGCCTTTGCGCCCTTCGAGGACTACGGCATTGTCGGAATGTCGGTGACGAAGAGCCGCCGCACGGGGGGCACCGACAGCACGTCGTTCAACGAAGCCGGGCTGCCGGGCATCGGGCTCGGGCAGGATCCGATTCAGTACGGCAGCCACACGTGGCACACGAACCTGGACACGTACGAGCGGGTGATTCCGGAGGAACTCATGCGCTCGGCGGCGGCCATCGCCGGAGCCGTGTATCACGTCGCCATGCGCGACGCGATGCTGCCCCGCTTCAGCGCCGAGGACATGCCCAAACCGCCTGCCCCGCCGCGCTCCGTGACGCAGTGATCGTCCGAGCGGCCGGTTTTCACGCCACGCCGTAGTTCTCGCGAAGACCCTTGACGTGATGGCGCACGTGGCCGGCCATGATGTAGGCCAGCGCGCGCACGGACACCTTCGCGCCGTTGGCGGTGCCCGTCAGCGCGGCGTGGCGACCGTCCAGCCGCCGAAGCGTGGCGAGGTTCCCGCCGCGCACGAGCGCGAACTCCTCGGCGAGTTCCTTCAGCGGAATACCGTCGTAGGCCGATCGCGCCACATAGGTGTTCTCGTCAAAGCCGGCGAGCGGCGTTTCGTCCCCGCGGCCGATGCGGAACGCGCGGTAGCCGAAGACGCGCTCGGCGTCGATGATGTGTCCCAGCACCTCACGTGAGCAGCGCGCGAAGGCTCAGCGCGATCACGATCAGGCCGACGAGGACGCCGAACGGTTTGTGCGGGATGCGCGTGCACGCCCAGGCGCCGATCGGCGCGGCGACCAGCCCGCCGAGCGCCAGCCCGACGATGATCGGCCAGTTCCCCAGCCCCAGCATCACGATGAAGACCGCTGAGGCCGCCAGCGTCACGAAGAACTCGACGGCGTTCACGCTGCCGATGGTGAGCCGCACGTCGTTGCCGCGCGCGATGAGCGTGCTCGCCACGATCGGTCCCCATCCGCCGCCGCCCATCGCGTCGAGCAGCGCGCCGCCGAAGCCAAGCGGAGCCAGATGGGTGGTCACCACGCGCGGTGGAAATTCCCGGAAGGCCTTGAGCACGATCACACCGCCCATCACCAGCAGGTACGCCGAGACGTACGGCCTCAACGCGTCTCCGGGGAAGCTGCTCAGGATGTACGCGCCGGCGGCCGCGCCGAGGACGCCTGGAAGCAGCAGCCGCCGGAAGAGCGATCGATTGACGTTCCCGAACGCGTGATGCGCCGCCGCCGATGCCCCGGTGGTAAAGCACTCGGCCGCATGGACGGTGGCGCTCGCCACCGCCGGCGGCACGCCGAACGACAGCAGCAGGCTGGAGGCCGTCACGCCATACGCCATTCCCAGCGTGCCGTCGATCACCTGCGCCGCGAATCCCGCGGCGACGTACAACCAGAACAGGTCGGGCATTATGACGACACGACGAGCGATGGCCGCTCGAGATCGAGCAGCAGCTTCCCTTCGGTGACGTGCTCGCGCCTGATGAAGATGCGCAGCTCGAAATGCGTGGCGCGCTCGTTATAGAGGATGCGCTCGGACGGACTCACCGGCGTCGCGTGCCTCCCAGCAGGCCTCCGAAGATCCCTCGGAGGATCTGCCGGCCGATTTGTCCGCCGACGGTGCGCGCCGCCTGCTTGGCCATCGTCTCCACCATCCCCTGGCGGCGTTTCGTGCCCCAGAGCATGTCGGCGACGGGCCCCCGGCCCTCGCTCGGAGGGTGAGAGGTCTGCGGCGCCGGAGGAAAGGGTCCGCGGGGGGCGCCGGCGCGCCGCGTCAGGATCTCGTAGGCCGACTCGCGGTTGACCGGCGTCTCGTACTTGCCGCGGACCGGGCTCCGCGACACGACCGCGGCACGCTCCTCCGCCGTGATGGCGCCAATCCGCGCGCGCGGCGGGGCGATCAGCGCCCGCTCGACGGCGGAGGGCACCCCGTTCTCCTGGAGCGTGGACACGAGCGCCTCGCCGACACCAAGCTGCGAGATCACCTGGGCGACATCCAGCTTCGGGTTCGGCACGAACGTCTCGGCCGCCGTTCGCACGGCCTTCTGATCGCGCGGCGTGTAGGCGCGCAGCGCGTGCTGGATGCGGTTCCCGAGCTGTCCGAGAATCTCGTTGGGCACGTCGTCGGGAAACTGCGAGCAGAAGTACACGCCGACGCCCTTCGACCGGATGATGCGCACGACCTGTTCGACCCTCTCCCGCAGGGCCGCCGGCGCATCGTCGAAGAGCAGGTGCGATTCGTCGAAGAAGAACACGAGTCGGGGCGTGTCCGGGTCGCCGATTTCCGGCAGGTTCTCGAACAGCTCCGAGAGGAGCCACAGCAGGAACGTCGCGTAGAGCCGCGGCTTCAGGATCAGTTGATCTGCCGCGAGGATGTTGATGATGCCGCGACCGCTGAGATCGGTTCGCAGCAGGTCGGCCAGTTCGAGCGCCGGCTCACCGAACAACGCCTCGCCACCGTCGCGCTCGAGCGTGAGCAGCGCGCGCTGGATGGCGGCGACCGGCTGCGTGCTGACCAACCCGTACTCGCTCGAGATCGCCTTGCGGTGATCGGCAACGAAGGTCAGCAGCACGCGAAGGTCATCGAGATCGAGCAGCAACAGCCCCCGGTCATCGGCGAGCTTGAAGGCGATCTCGAGCACGCCGGCCTGCGTGTCGTTCAGCTGGAGGATTCGCCCCAGCAGCGCGGGGCCGATCTCGCTGACGGTCGTCCGCACCGGGTGCCCGGACTTGCCGTACAGATCCCAGAAGACGACGGGGCTGGCTTCGGGCGTATAGCCGGAGATGCCGACCTCAGCGGCGCGCCGCAGGATCCTGTCGTTCGCGGCGCCCGGCATCGCGAGACCCGCGACGTCCCCCTTCACGTCCGCGATGAAGATCGGCACGCCGAGGCGTGAGAAGCCCTCGGCGAGCACCAGCAGCGAGACGGTCTTGCCGGTGCCCGTCGCGCCGGCCACCAGCCCATGGCGGTTGCCGTACTTCGGAAGCAGGTGGACCTGGCGCTCGCCCTTGCCGATCAGGATGTGGGACACGGGCGGCGTCAGGCCTTGTCGACGTGGACCAGGTACGCCTCGACCATCAACAGGTTCCGCTCGCCCGACTGCCGGATCACGCCGAGCAGGCGATCCATCTTCACGACTTCCTCGAGCTGTTCGTCGACGAACCACTGCAGGAAGCCCTGCGCAATGTAGTCGTTCTGCTTGACGGCGAGGTCCATGAGCGCCGCGACCTGCTTGGTGACTTCCTGCTCCCAGGCGAGCGCGGCCTGCACGGCGTCCTCGGCGGACGCAAAGGTGGGCGTCGGGGGAGGAATCGGCGGGATCTGCAGATCCCCCTTCGTGTCCAGCACGTACTTCACGAACTTCATCGCGTGCTGCCGCTCTTCCTCGGCCTGGTCGAAGAACAGCTTCGCCAGCAGCTGCAGCTGGCGCTGCTGGAAGTGCGCGGCAATGCTCACGTACTGCATGCTGGCGCCGAATTCGTGTCCGATCTGCTGGTTGAAGGCCTTCGCGAGCTCTCGGCTGATTAGCACGGCACTCTCCCGGATAGGTGATGCGTCAGGGCAATTATGACCTGTCTGGCGAACGAATGCCTACGGGGCGTCGAATTCGGGCCTGGAGCCTGGCTCCTCGGTCCGAATCAGACTCGACCTGTCGCCGGCCTGGCGGCGTCGAAGTAATGATTGTCTCCTTCGTCGTCGTACTCGCTGACGAGCACGAGCCCGGCTTCCGCGATCACCGCCTTGTAGGTATCCGCCCCCAGCGAGACGGACGTGCGGCCGGTCGAGATGTCAGGCCAGGTGAACGCCTGCGCGGGGGCCGTGAAGAGGAAGCGGCCGCCGGAATTGAGCGCGCGCGCGACCCGATGGATCACGTGGCGCTGCGTGTCGGCCGGCAGCAGAAACATCAGGCCCCACGCGAGCGCGCCGTCGAATGTCCGCCCAAAAAGGGCTGACTCTTCGGCGGCCTCGCAGGCGATCGGTGCAGTCGGGAACCGGCTCCGAAAGGCTGCGGCCAGGCTGGGAGCGGCCTCAACGCCGTAGACCGCCAGGCCCTCATCCATCAGCGCTTCGCTGATCGGCACGCCGGAACCGCAGCCCAGGTCGAGAATCGACCCGCCTTTTGGAATCGACTGCGCCCACGCGCGAACCGTCGCCACGCCAATGGTCGACTTCGCGCGGTGCTCGGCGAATTCCCGGGCCACGGCCTCCCAGCCGGTCGATCGCTCCATGCCGCCTGTGAGTTCCTTGTAGAAGATCACCGCGGCGTGCGGAGTTCTTCCGTCCGTGTCGAGGGCGTACCGCGGGATCGTGCCCGCGTGGGTCCAGCCCAGGCGGCGATACAGGCGCTCGGCCGCCTCCCCACGCTTCGCGTCCAGCGTCAGAAGGGTAAACCCGGCGGCCCGGGCCGCGTCCTCAACCGTTCGCATCAGCTGAGTGCCCAGGCCCGCGCGGCGGGTCCGGCGATGCACCAGCAACTTGGCGATCTCCGCGCGATGCGGCTGGTTGGGCGCCCACGCGGGATGGAGCTGAACGGTACCGGCGATGCCTTCCGTGTCGCGGGCGACCAGGAAGATGGCGCGGGGATCGGAGGCAGACAGGGTCCTTCGCCACCACGCTTCGGCGCGCTCGAGGGGGAGAGGCGCGAGGAAGCTCACCGCGGCGCCGGACTCGACCGCGTCAACCAGGAGCCGGGCGAGGTCCCGAATGTCGGCGTCGCCGGCCGGCAGATGGAGTCGCTCGATCACGATCAGGCCAGGATCGCGCCGTGTTCCTTCAACAGCGCCTTCAGCACGGACCGGTGGCAGCGCGCTTGGTCCGCGCAGTAGCAACCGACCGAGAGATTCGTCCGGTGCGAGAGCGCGGCCAGCAGCGCGAGGAGCCGAGCCGCCTCCGGGCGTTTCATTTCGGCGCGGTACCGCTGCGCGAATGACCGCCACGCGCGATCGTCGGCCGCACCGTGTGCCTGCTTGACGAGCGCCTCCGATGGCGCCAGGTCTGGAAGCCAGACGTCGTAGAAGTCGCGCGAGGCATGCTCCGACTTGGGCACGCCGCGCGGCGGACGACGAACCGTCCCGAGACGCAGGCCCTCACCGGCCGCTCGAGGGCTTCCCAGACGCACGACACGAATGGCCATCGCGCTCCCCCCTATTCCACCGCCTCGCCGATCGCCCCGTGGCGGGCCGCCACCACCGCCGCGACGAACAGCCCGCCGAACACCGTGAAGACGACAATCCCGAACAGCTGCACCCAGTCCGTGATCGCCACCGGCCGCGCGACCCGCCACATCGCGCCCGCCAGATCGAAGGGCGCGTTCGCCTCTCGCATGGTCTTGAGTGCCGCGAGGAGCGCGGTGAGGACGAAGACCGAGGCGCCGATGAGAAGCCCTCCGATGAGGCCGCGCGCGGCCAGGGCCGCCGCGGCGAGCGGCCGCGCCGCGCGTACGGGCTCCACGGTGAAGTGCGGCTCGCGAACGCCGATCGGCACGAAGCGCGCGAGCATCACCAGCCCCGGAATCCCGAACACCATCGTGGACAGGAAGAACGTCGGCCACCCGATCGCATCCACGACGAAACCGGTGACCGGGCCGGCAATCAGGCGCGGCAGCGCAAACAGGCTCGAGAACAAGGCGTACTGCGTCGCGGAAAATCGCTTCTGCGTGATGCGCAGGAGCAGGACGGAGAAGGCGCCCGTGCCGAGCCCTGATGTCAGCAGCTCGAAACTGGTCGCGGCGTACATCATCGGCAGGCTGGGCCCATCGGTGCGCGACAGGAGGAAATAGCCGACGTTGGAGAACACCTGGAGGAACCCGAAGACCCACAGCGAGTGCCCGAGTCCTGCCAGTGTTGTCACCCACCCGCCGACGAATGCGCCGACGATGGTCGCGACCATGCCGACCGTGGCGAGCGCGATGCCGCGATGATCCGCGGTGTAGCCCATGTCGATCAGGAACGGACGCGTCAGCGCCTGCGCGAGCTGGTCGGCGAACTTGTAGAGGAGCACGAACGCCAGGATCTCGAGCGCGCGATGCCGCGCGAGAAAGCCGAGGAAGGGATGCCAGATCGCGTCGCCAAGCGATCGCGGAGCGACCGCCTCCTCCTCCGGATCGGGCGCCTTCCAGGTCAGGATCAGCACGGGAATGTACACGAGCGCCAGCAGCACGTTCACCGCCGGCCACCCGATGCGCCCGGCAAGCGTGATCGCGGCGCCGCCCGAGACCACCATCGCCGCGCGGTACATCGCCGTGCGCGCGCCGATCACGGCGCCCTGTTCTTCCGTGTGCTCGTGGAGGACGTCGACCGTGTAGGCGTCGTACGCGATGTCCTGCGACGCGGATGCGAGCGCGATCCCGAGCGCGATGGCGCCGACCACCCAGATCGCGTCGGGATGGTGGCCGACGCCGGCCAGCGCGAGGCCGAGCGCGGCAAGCGCGATCTGCGTGACCGCCATCCAGCCACGTCGTCGTCCCCAGAACGGGGGGACGTAGCGATCCATCAGCGGCGACCAGACGGCCTTGAAGGCCCACGGCGCCTGCGCGAGCGTGAACAGCCCCACCACGCGGATGTCCACGCCGATGTCGCGCATCCAGTCGGGGATGGAGTACCAGACGAGGCCGAGCGGCAGGCCCGAGGAGAAGGACAGCAGCGCGACGGCGGCGGTGCGCCACGAACGCATGGCGCGCGCGAGGCTCGCCAAGGCGCCGCCCGTGCCGGCGTGAGGTGCAGTCACCGTGACAGTGTGCCCGATAACGCGGCGGCCCACTCGCCCGAACGCATCAGGGGCTCGGACGTGCCGTCGGGCAGCACGCCGTTCACGTCGAGTTCGGCCGACCCGATCATGAAGTCCACGTGCACCGCGCTGCGGTTGCCACCCTCGTTCTCGAACGCCTCGTCGGTCATCTCCTCGCCGCCGGCCATCGTGAACTTGTAAGCGGCGCCGAGCGCGACATGGCTCGCCGCGTTTTCATCGAACAGCGTCGTGTAGAACAGCAGGCCGGATTGCGAGATCGGCGAGCCGTGGGGAACGAGCGCGACCTCGCCGAGCCGCGCGGCGCCCTCGTCGGTGGACAGCAGCTGCCGGAGCACGGACTCTCCTTTCTCGGCGGTCGCGCGCACCGCGCGCCCCGCCTCGAACTCGAGGCGGAACTTCTCGATGACGGTGCTGCCGTAGCTGAGCGGCCTCGAGGAAGAGACGACGCCGTCCACGCGATCCTTGTGGGGCATCGTGAAGACTTCTTCCGTGGGCAGATTCGGCGCGAAGGGGATGCCGTTCCGGCTGGGAGACTGGCCGCTGACCCACGCGTGGCCGGGCGGCAGCCCGATGCGCAGCCTGGTCTGCGGACCTTCATATTCGAGCGCGATGTACTGCTTCCGGTTCAGAAAGTCCCTGCGCGCCGCCAGCGCCTTCAAGTGCGCGCGCCAGGCCTCGACCGGATCCGGCTGATCGAGCCGGCACAGCCGCGCGATCGTGTCCCAGAGCCGCTCGACCGCGCCGTCCGGCTGCAGCTCGGGAAACACGCGGCGGGCCCACGCGGGCGAGGGGGCCGCGACGACCGTCCAGTTCGTCTCGTTGCGCGAGAGCAGCTCGCGGAACGGGCGGACGGCCAGCGCCGTCGCCTGCTGGACGGCGCTGACGCGGGCCGGCGGCTCGGCGCTGAGGTGATCGGGATCGTTGGCGAAGACCGATACGATGGCGTGGCCCGCCGCCGCGTGTTCGGTGAGTGCGCCGGGGAGCCACGCGGAAAACGCCTCGAAGGACTCGCGTGGCGCGCTGCGGAACCGTGCGAGCTGCAGCGGCTCGTCGCCCCAGATCGCCTCCACGAGCGGCGCGCCGGCACGATACGCGCTCTCGGCAATGCGCCGGACGAGAGGCGCCGCGTCAAGCGAGACGCCGCCGTTGGCCAGCGGCCCGATGACGAGCAGCCGTTGGCCCGCACGCAGGTTCAGTCCCACGCGGACGACCAGCTCCGCGTACGCATCAAGGATGTGTTCGATGTCGGCCATGCAAGCTGAATCGTACCAGAGAAGCGCCCGGCCGGGGTGAGATGGCGCTAGTACAGAAACGGCACGAGCTTGCGGACGCGGCGCCGATAGTCTCCATACTCGGGGAACTCCTGCTCGAGTCGCCGTTCTTCGGAGCGCGACTTGATGTCGAGGAAGATCAGCAGCACGAGCGCGTAACCGACGGTCAGCCAACCCTGCCGCAAGAGCGCCCACCCAAACGCGAGGAGGATGCCGCCGCTGTAAATCGGATGGCGAACGAACCGGTACGCGCCGGTCTGGACGAGCGTCGCGTCGCGTTTCGGATGCGGCAGCGGCGTCAGGTTGTCCCCCAGCGCGGATGCGCCGGCCGTGAAGACCGCGCCGCCGATGACGATCAGCGCCGCGCCGGCGTACGCGGCAAGTGCGGGAAACGGGAACGGCCGCTGCGGCCACCCGCCGACCCTCGTCGGCCCGAAGAACACCAGCCCCATCAATGCGAACTGGATGACGACGAGCCACTCGCCGCGCGTGCCTTTCCACCACGGATCGTGGAGCGTGCCCCGGTGGCTGTTCATGAGCGCCGGCCCCGTTCCCATTCCGCGATCGGCTCGCGAACGGTTTTGAAGAGCGGGGGCGCGGATGGCGCGTGCCCGGTGTCGTCTGGAAACCGCGGCGTGACCCGCCGGCGTTTCAGCTTCGACGCCAGATGCTCCCACTCGAACTCCAGCTGGCCGCGCGTGACCGGCAGGCGTCCTTTGACACGGCTGCGACCCAGCTTCGACCGGTCGAACCGGCACCCACGCCGTTCGGCCTCGTCGCAGATCGCGCGCAGGTACGTGTCGATGCACGCGATGGGCCTGGGATGCGTGCGGAAGCGCGCGAGCTGAGGATGCCGCCGGTAGCCGCGCGTCGCGGCGCCCAGCACCGCTCGCGCGAGCAGCCCCTCGCGCCAGCAGCGCCCGATCTCGACGCCGGAAGACCAGGCGCCCGCGATGACAGACAGCCCAAAGAAGAAGGGAGGAATCAAGAATCGGAACTGTCGCTCGTCGCCCACGCGTCCCCTCCAATCCGCCTAGACACAATGACCACGGCTCCCCCGCGCCGGCCACGATCACCGGGAGCCGCAACGGCGAGGACGAGCGCGGCCGCAAAGAATATTCCCATGAGAAGACGAAACACGCGCTTTCAGAGTGGATCCGTCGTCCGATCGTCTTTCGCAATCCACTCGAAACCGGCCTCACGCAGCACGTGCGCCGGCTGCAAGCGCTTGTGAGACGGCGTCCCTCGCGATACAGTACTGACCATGAAGCTGGCCTTCGAGATCCCCGCAGGGCAGGCCGACAGGCTCCGAGCCGAAGCTGAGCGACTCGGGCTCGCACCCGAGGATCTGGTGCGGGCCGCACTGACGGACCTGCTTGCCACGCCGGACACCGAATTCCAGGCGGTCGCGAACCGAGTGCTCGCGAAGAACCGCGAACTGTACAAGCGCCTGGCCTGATGCGCTACCTGACGCTCGGTGAAGTCGTTGCACTCCACCGGGCGATTCTCGCAGAGACCGGCTGTGCCACCGGTATTCGAGACCTGGCTGCCCTCGAATCTGCCCTCGCTCAGCCGAGAGTCACGTTCGCCGGCTGTGACCTTCACCCGAGCCTTCCCGCCAAAGCTGCCGCCTTGGGCTTTTCAATTGCGCTGAACCATCCCTTTCTGGACGGCAACAAGCGGGTCGCTCACGCCGCAATGGAAGTCTTCCTGAATCTCAACGGCCTCGCGCTGATCGCCGACATAGACGACCAGGAGCGCCTCATGCTGGACTTGGCGTCCGCTCGTTTGACGCGCTCTGATCTCGAACAGTGGCTCGACCAGCACACCAGTCCGACAGCCCGCTGATTCAACCGTCTAACGTCTGCGGCTCGGTAACAGGCGATCGCCCGTTCGTTACCGAGCCGAACGTTGAGACGAACGCGTTCGAATCCGAAAAGTGGCCCCGGCCTCGATCAGTTCCTTGAGAAACGAGAGATCCCCTGGCGCCGCGGCTGCTCCGCGGCAAAGTGCCCTTCACGGTCCAAACGTAAAGTGCGTCTCACCGCCCCAGAGGTAAGCGAGCCAGGACGCCGCGAGGCCCACCGCGGCGATTGCGCCGACGCACAGTGCGAGGGCCGGCGCGACCCGCCGGTCGAACTCGGGAATCCGGCCGGAAGGGTATCCGCGCAGAAAGATGCCGTAGGCGACCATGGCCAGGAAACCGCCCGCGACGACATCCAACACGTAGTGCTGCTTCGTGAACAGCGTGGAGACGGCGACCAGTGTCGCAAACATCGTGGCGATGATTCCGAGGCGGCGATGCACGCGGGAGCATGCCAGCGCAGAGACGAGGGAATGCGCCACATGGAGGGACGGAAAGCAATTGTACGGAGGATCCGATGAATAGAGGGCACGCAGGCCCCAGACGCCGAATCCTTCCCCGATCACCGTGTCGGGCCGCGGTGCCGCGGTCGGATAGACCACGAAGAAGAAGACGTATGCCGTGATCCAGATCAGCAAGTAGGCGTTGACCGTGCGCCGGATCAGCTCGTCCCCTCGAATGACAAAGATGGGAAGCAGGATAAGGAACAGGTACAGCGTTCCGTAGGGAATCGCCCAGGACGGAACCAGAGGCACGGCGCGATCGAGCGCCAGTTCGGGGATGTATCTCGTTTGGGGCGGCAGGAACGCGGGAATCAGGACATAGAAGGGGACCATGGCCGCCAGCAGCACCATCGACACCGGCACGCGGTATGGGCGCGCCAGCGATCGCCTGACCATTCCCCAGCGGGGATTGGTGGGAGGAGCTTCGCCTGGAAGTTGGTTCATCTCGGAAAGAAGGCCTACTCCGGCGCGGGCCGCCGCGCCGCGAACGCTGCCTCGAGACGCGCGGCTTGCGCCGGCACATGGCAGATGCCCATCAGGTGCAGCGCGCCGTAGCGGTTGCCCGCGGCTACGCCGAGGTGGTTGCTGCCTCCCTCGCCATCGCTCGCTCCTGCACCACCGCACGTCGCACGTCGCACGCCGCACGTCGCACGTCGCACGCCGCACGTCGCACGCCGCACGCCGCACGTCGCACGTGAGCGCGGTGGCCCAGGAGCTGTGCGCCCCTGGGCCTTTGCGGCTTGTCTTTGACTGGCTGGTGTTACTCCGCCACCTCGTCGCGCCCGAAGCTCTCCTCGGCCTCCACGAGATACTCCATCTCGCGTTCGAGCTCCAGCTCCTCGGGCGACGGCGCCGGCGGGGGCGGCGGCTCGTCGTGCGGGATGCGCACGTGCTTGTAGTACTCGAAGCCGGTGCCCGCCGGGATGAGCCGGCCCATCGTGACGTTCTCCTTGAGCCCGCGCAGGTAGTCCACCTTGCCGGCAATCGACGCCTCGGTGAGCACGCGCGTGGTCTCCTGGAACGACGCCGCGGAGATGAACGAGTCGGTGGAGAGCGACGCCTTCGTGATCCCGAGCAGCATCGGCCGCCCCTGCGCCGGGCGCCCGCCCGCCGCGATCACGCGCTCGTTCTCCTCGAGGAAGCGGAAGCGGTCCACCTGCTCGTCGACGAGGAACTCCGTGTCGCCGACGTCCTCGATCTTCACCCACCGCATCATCTGCCGGACGATGACCTCGATGTGCTTGTCGTTGATGTTCACGCCCTGCAGCCGGTAGACCTCCTGGATCTCGTTGACGAGATACGCGTGCAGCGCCTTCTCGCCGAGGACCGCCAGGATGTCGTGCGGGTTGCTCGGGCCGTCCATCAGCGGCTCGCCCGCGCGCACGCGGTCGCCCTCCTGCACGTTCACGTGCACGCCGCGCGGCAGCGAGTACTCCCGCTGGTCGGCGCCGGGCTCGTCTGGCACCACGATGATCCGCCGCTGCCCCTTGACGATGCCGCCGAGCCTCACGATGCCGTCGATCTCCGAGATCACGGCGGTCTCGCGCGGCTTGCGCGCCTCGAACAGCTCCACCACGCGCGGCAGGCCGCCCGTGATGTCCTTGGTCTTCGTCGTCTCGCGCGGGATCTTGGCGAGGACGTCGCCGGCGAACACCTGCTCGCCGTCCTGCACCATCAGGTGCGCGTGCGACGGCATGTGGTACTTCCGGGCGACCTTGCCCGCCTTGTCGCGGATTTCAATCAGCGGCTGCTTCTTGTCGTCCGGCGAGTCGATGATGATGAGCCGCGAGAGGCCCGTCACTTCGTCGACTTCCTCGTGCACCGTCATGCCCTCGACGATGTCCTTGAACTTGACCGTGCCTTCCTCCTCCGTGAGGATGGAGAACGTGTACGGATCCCATTCGACGAGGACCTGGCCCTGCTCGACCGTCTGCCCGTCGTTCACCTTCAGGCGCGCGCCGTAGACGATCGGGTACCGCTCGCGGTCGCGCCCCTTCGAGTCCTGGATGACCAGCGACCCGGTGCGGTTCATGACGACGAGCGTGCCCTTCTGCGTGGCCTCCATGTCGCGCTTGGCCTCGACCACCTTCAGGTTCTGGAAGTGGACGGAGCCCTCGTGCTTCGCCTCGAGGGTGGACTGCTCCGACACGCGCGACGCCGCGCCGCCGATGTGGAACGTCCGCATCGTGAGCTGCGTGCCCGGCTCGCCGATTGACTGCGCCGCGATGACGCCGGACGCCAGGCCCAGCTCCACCAGGCGGCCGGTCGCGAGATCGCGCCCGTAGCACTTCGCGCACACGCCCCGCCGCGAGGCGCACGTGAGCACGGAGCGGATGCGCACCTTCTCGATGCCCGCATCCTGGACGACGGTCGCCTTCTCCTCGTCGATCTCGTCGTTGGCCTCGACGAGCACCTCGCCGCTGAACGGATCCGAGATCCGCTCCAGCGCGACGCGCCCGACGATGCGGTCGCGCAGCGGCTCGATAATCTCGCCGCTCTCCACGATCGCCCGGGCGTCGATGCCGTCCATCGTGCCGCAGTCGATCTCCTGCACGATGACGTCCTGCGCCACGTCCACCAGGCGCCGCGTGAGGTAGCCCGAGTCCGCCGTCTTGAGCGCCGTGTCGGCGAGGCCCTTGCGCGCGCCGTTGGTCGAGATGAAGTACTGGAGCACCGTCAGCCCCTCACGGAAGTTCGACGTGATGGGCGTCTCGATGATCTCCCCCGACGGCTTGGCCATCAGGCCGCGCATGCCGGCGAGCTGGCGGATCTGCTGCTTGCTGCCCCGCGCGCCCGAGTCCGCCATGATGTAGACCGGGTTGAACGAGCGGCCGCTGCGGTCCGCCTCCTGCATCTCGCTGAACATCTCGTCGGCGACCTTCTCGGTGGCCTCCGACCAGATGGCGATGACCTTGTTGTAGCGCTCGCCGTTGGTGATCGCCCCTTCGAGGTACTGCCCCTCGACCTTGATCACCTCGTCTCGCGCGCGGTCCACGACCGCGGCCTTCTCCGACGGGATGACCAGGTCGTCGATGCCGATCGACAGGCCCGAGCGCGTCGCATACGTGAAGCCGAGCGACTTCAGGCTGTCGAGCATCTCGACGGTCTTCTCGAGGCCGAACCGCAGGTAGCAGTACTGCACGAGCTGCTGGAGCCCCTTCTTCTTCAGCAGGCCGTTCACGTACGGCATGACCCTCGGCAGCGCGTCGTTGAAGATGACGCGGCCCACCGTCGTGTTGATGATCTTCCGATCGACCGGGCGCGCCTCGGCGTACTGCACCCCCTGGTCGTCGCGGGCGACGGTCAGGTCGATCAGCTCGCCCGTCCACCGCAGGCGGATGGGCGTCAGCATCTCCACTTCCCCCGCCTCGAGCGCGAGGATGACATCGTCCACCGTGCCGAACGCGCGCCCTTCCCCCTTCGCCCCCTGCTTGGCCTTCGTCATGTAGTAGCAGCCGAGGACGATGTCCTGCGACGGCACCGCGATCGGCGCGCCGTTGGCGGGCGAGAGGACGTTGTTCGACGACATCATCAGCACCGAGGCCTCGATCTGCGCCTCGGGCGAGAGCGGGATGTGCACCGCCATCTGGTCGCCGTCGAAGTCGGCGTTGAACGCCGTGCAGACGAGCGGGTGGATGCGGATCGCCTTGCCCTCGACCAGCACCGGCTCGAACGCCTGGATGCCCAGGCGGTGCAGCGTCGGCGCGCGGTTGAGCAGCACCGGGTGCTCGCGGATGACTTCCTCGAGCACGTCCCACACCTCGGGGCGCTGCAGCTCGACCCACTCCTTCGCCTGCTTGATCGTCTGGACCAGG